>NZ_JACAEU010000022.1:0-36359 GCF_013388695.1 Fischerella sp. | reverse complement strand
TAGTTAGTAGTTAGTAGTTAGTAGTTAGTAGTTAGTAGTTAGTAGTTAGTAGTTAGTAGTTAGTAGTTAGTAGTTAGTAGTTAGTAGTTAGTAGTTAGTAGTTAGTAGTTAGTAGTTATTTGTTTACCACTATCCACTATCCACTATCCATTAACCTAATTATCGAGGTGCATAAATTCCAGGGGCATAAGCCTCAATTACTTTCCCTGTACGCGTGCAACATACCATCAAATAATCACAGTGTTGGCATTGTGTCCGCGTCAATTGGCTATCAGAAATATAATACCTTTCACCTTCACTGCCACAATTTGGACAGTGAATGTTTTGTGCTATATGCATTGTAAAATCCCTGGATATCATGATGATATTTTTTTTATAAAAACAGCAAGTCAATTCAACTAGTTATCCTTTTGGTTTTCCATTTTTAACCAAAAGTAATATTTTATTTTCTGGCTTTACATCAAAATAGCCTAGAAAGTTTGAGAGATGTTAATTTTTTTTTATTATCTTAAGATTTACACTATTTAATCATCCAACTTTAGATATAAAACTTTTTATTTATGTTCCAGCCTATTATAGATTTGCTGATCCCCACAGATAATGCCTTGAGATTACTAAACTTGTAATCATTTGAATTTGGATTTACTGGTAGAATATATACCAACTTCTGGGAGTAAGACAGAAGTTTTTGCGTTTAGTACTGACCTTACCTCGTGACTGCAAAAAGAGTATATCAACGCCAATTCTGGATGGGATGCTTCTGTAAGACAGAATGTTAGTCACAAATAGATAAAAAATTAACAAATTTTTGGTTTGAGTAACAAAATGTAAATTTTGAGTTTGGACTTGTTTCTTATTGCTATTGAAATTGTGATTTAACTATCGTGATAAAATTTAAGAAAAAATTCAAAAAAAAGATGAACTTTATTTAGCTGTGTTTGCTAATCTAATGGTTAGTAATGGGTAATGGGTAATAGGTAATGGGTAATGGGTATTGGGTTTTCCCAATTATCAATTACCCATGATTTCTTCTCAGGTGTTCTTCAGCATTATCCAAGAATTGACATTGGATATATATCTCTCAAGAAGGATGAAAATAATCATAAATTTCTTGAGCCAAACGTGAACCAATGCCCGGCACTTCAGCTATCTGTGTAGGTGTGGCCTGCCGAATATAGTCAACAGAGCGAAAATACCCCAAAAGCTGCTTTTGGCGATAGTGTCCTAAACCAGGAATTTCATCTAAACGCGATCGCTTCAATTTATCGCTGCGTTGCTGACGGTGAAAACTCACAGCAAATCGATGCGCTTCATCTCGCAATCGTCGCAAAAGTTGTACTCCCGGTTGTTCTGCGTCGGTTGCAAGTGGTTCAGACTCTCCTGGTAGAAAGATCTCTTCTCGCTTTTTGGCAAGACTGACGACACGCAAATCTTCCAATAAATTCATCTCTTGCAAGACTGCTACAACCGAGGATAACTGACCTTTGCCGCCATCGATCATAATTAAATCTGGCCAGTCAGGATTTCCAATTCGTGCCAATTTTGGATCTTCAGCATACTTGCGGAAGCGACGCCCAATAACTTCGGCGAGACTAGCAAAATCATCAGAGTGTCCGACTGTGACTGTGGGATTTTTAATTTTGTAGTGCCGATAGTGCTGTTTGGCGGGCAAACCATCGATAAACACAACTTGAGAAGCTACAGCATTTGACCCCTGGATGTGGGAAATGTCATAACCTTCGATGCGGCGGGGTAAGTCAGGTAAATCGAGGATGGTGGCTAAATCTTCTATTGCCTGTTGGTTGCGATCGCTCAATTTTTGCATTCTTTGCAATTCATACTGAGCATTTCGCTCTACCATCTCGATCAATTCTGCCTTAGTTTGCCGCTGAGGAGCCACAATCGTTACTTTTCTGCCTTTACGCTGCGTCAGCACATCCCCCAGTATCTCTGGTTCTGGCAATTCGTACTGCACCAAAATTTCTGTGGGAATTTCCACTGCATCGGCACTTTGGTAGTGTTCCTCCAACACCCGTTGTAAGATTGCTCCCAGTTCTAAGGGAGGAGTGGGAGAGGGGGAGGAGACTTCGGCGATGAAAGCCAGGCGACCGACTAATTGCCCAGCACGAATTTGGAATAATTGAATACAGGCGTGTTGGGTGTCGGCTGCTAAAGCGATCGCATCTCGGGAAACAGTATCATCCGGTAAAGACACTTTCTGATCCGCTGTCAGAGATTGTAACCCAGCAATTTGGTCGCGAATCCGCGCCGCTGCTTCAAAGTTCAGCGCTTCTGCTTGTTTGTGCATTTGTTCTGTAAGGACGTCGATGAGTTCACTGCTTCGTCCTTGGAACACCATCGCTACTTTTTGCACGGTGTTGCGGTATTCTTCAGGAGTAATTAGCGATTGACACACACCTGGACAGCGCCCTAAATCGAAATTCAAGCAAGGACGGTCTTTAAAAAGTGGTTGGGGTCGTTGTCGCAGGGGGAATATCCGCTTACACAAGCGCAAGATTTCCCGCAGTAAGTGAGCATCAGTATAAGGGCCGTAGTATTTATCTTTTTGGTTGCCTAACTGGCGTTTGCGGGTGATATAGATACGTGGGTAGTCTTCTGACCAAGTGATGCAAACATAGGGGTATTTTTTATCATCTTTCAGCAGCACGTTGAAGTATGGTTGGTGCTGCTTGACCAGGTTAGCTTCTAACGCCAAGGCTTCAGATTCTGTATCGGTGACGATAAATTCAATTTCTGTCACCTGCCTTGTCATTGTGGCAATACGTTCGGTCAGTTTTTGTGATTCTCGAAAATAAGAACGGACACGCGATCGCAGTTTTCGTGATTTACCTATATATATAATGCGATCGCTCCCATCTCGCATCAAATAAACTCCCGGTTCCGACGGAATTTCAGCAAGACGGTTTTCTAGACGTTCTAGATCTTTTACTAGTGGCAGTGTTTGAGCAGATGTTGTCACAACCAGATTTTGGTAATTTTACAATTTACCTATATATATTTTAAGTAAAAATACTGTTCTTGGTTGTTGATTTGATATTTTCCCTTCTGCTTGATGGCTTCTACTTAGTTAGAAACGAAGCTTTACCAGAGCCTCAATATCTCTTGTTGATTAAGTCTGTAATTTCCATAAAAAATATATGTTCATAGGTTTATTATCCTTTCATCTTCAGATATTTAATTGGTTTTTAATTTTGGCATAAAGTTTTTTATTCAATTAGGTAATTCCTTATTTTCCAACCAACATCTATTTTTTTATCTTTAATTTTTTAATTTTCCTATAAAGTCGTCTACTGTTTATAATTTAGAGACTATTTATAAAGTAAATCTTAACTTGGTAGTAGCGTGACCGGGCTAATTTGGTGCATAAATATAAATCTTGTGGTGTGGACATCTTGTCCGCATCGGACGGGCTAGAAGCCCATCCCACAAGAAAGCTATAATGCATCGTTTTACCCTTGTCATGCCAGTATTAGCGCGTCTACTCTAATACTTTTTTAATAAAATTCAATATTTATTATATAGATGCTTTAAAAAACATTAAGCAGAATAACGGATTTATAAACTACTATATGTATATTATGATTTATTTTATATCAAAAACATATTTAAATTAGGAAGAAATAATGGATATACAAGATTTTGAATCTCAATATCGCGATGCTATGGCTGACACACTCAACGAGTTGCAAGCAGCTATGTTAATGTTAGCTCAAGTACAAATTAAAATATCTAACATTGGTAATACTGTACAAAATTTAAGTCAGGCTTTTGAAGAATTCATGACTCAACAAAAAACAGAATAATCTATCTTTTCAGACAACTTTTATATACGCTTACAAGCTAACTCTTCTTCAATTGCTAGAATCAATTCGGTCAGATTTACAGGTTTAACAAAGTAACGACGAGCGCCTAATTTCATGGCTCGTTCCTGATCTGACTTAAAAGCAAAAGCTGATACCACAAACACGGGTATGCATGATAAATTTGTTTCTTGCTGGATTTTCTCTAAGAGAGAATAACCATCAATATCTGGTAATTTTAAATCTAATAAAATTAGATCTGGTTGGAATTTATCTATGGTTGCAAAAAAATTAGCTCCCTCTGGCAAAGCTTGGACTTCATATCTATAATAACTTAGATAATCACTAAGCAACATTCTATTGATATCATTATCCTCAATTAGTAGAATTCTTCTACTTATAAGTGATTGAAATTGCTGTTTAATAGTAAGTAATTGCGCTGACATCTCTACCTATTCATTTTTGCACAAAAGTCAATAATTATTGCCAAAATTTAAAACCACTCTCGTCTTTAAAAGCTATTAATATTATTAAAATCAATATATCTCCATCAGTACTGATTGCTTACTAGATATTATCCTAAAATACAAACTTAGGCTAAAGTTAAACTTTTTTGAGTAAAAATTGAGAAACTTGTGGTAATTTTTCATTTTTTTAATTACTCACAGCGAATCTTTGTAGGTGCTATACCTCAGTGATGTGGTGGCAAATAATCCAGAGGTGTCTTTGTCTGTTAGAAGATTCTACTAGGATAAGCCATAAATTTATAAATACCAGTATTCTCATTTTTCTATGGTTGTATGAAACCACCCTGCCTCCTCGCTTGCGTGGAGGGGGTAGGGGGTGGGGTTCTACTTCAAATCGTAACCAAACAAATTCGGGTCAACTTCCCCTAACTGCAAATCTGCCAAACCATACTCAGCCCAGCGCCTCTCAACCATCGCCGCCACTTCCGCATCTGACTCCAAAGGCGCACCCCATTCGTGTTCGGTTTCCGGCGGAATTTTCGTAGTAGCATCAATTCCCATACGTCCGCCCAAACCAATCTTTTCACTGGCAAAATCCAAACTATCAAAGGGCGTATTCGGCAGAATAAATACATCCCGTGTGGGGTCAACTTTAGAACTAATTGCCCACACCACTTGACGCGGATCTCTGATATTGATGTCCTTATCGACCACAATCACAAACTTGGTGTATGTAAACTGCGGTAAGGCACTCCAAAACGCCAATGCTGCTCGTCGCGCTTGCCCAGGATAGGCTTTATCAATAGATATAATCGCCGCTTTGTAACTCAAAGCCTCCATTGGCAAGAAGAAATCCACGATTTCAGAAACTTGTTGCCGCAGAATCGGAGTATAAATACGATTGAGGGCGATCGCCATCATTGCTTCTTCTTTCGGTGGACGCCCGCTAAATGTGGTTAAATAAATCGGGTCTTGGCGCTGCGTCATGCAGTGGAAGCGAATCAAAGGCGAATCTTCCACACCACCGTAATAACCCATGTGATCGCCAAAAGGGCCATCTGGCAAAACTTCCCCTGGTGTTATCGTCCCTTCCAAGACAATTTCGGAATCGGCGGGAACTTCCAAATTTACAGTTTTGCACTTTGCTAACTGCACGCCTGCACCGCCGTAAAGTCCAGCAAACAGCCACTCAGATAAATCTACTGGAATCGGTGTAGCAGCCGCCATGATAATTAAAGGATCTACACCAAGAGCGATCGCTACTTCTAATTTTTTCCCACGTTCCGCTGCTTTGCGTAAATGTCTTGCCCCACCCCGCACCGATAACCAGTGAACGGTCATGGTATTGTGAGATTGGAGTTGTAAGCGATACACACCTACATTTGGCGTACCCGTCTCGCAATCTTTAGTAATCACAAGTCCCAGTGTGATAATTTTGCCTGCATCACCAGAATAAGGACGTATAAAAGGTAACTTGTTTAAATCTAAATCTTCCCCTTGCATGACTACTTGCTGACAAGCAGGGAAAAAATCTCGTCCTGGTTTCGCCTTCAATACGTCAAACAGCACCTTCCCAAAATCTATCGCCTGAGAAATCTTCTTTGGCGGTTTGGGTTGTTGCAGCATCGCTAACTTTTTCCCCAGTTCCTCCAACTCCTGGGGATGTTGCATATTCATCGCCCAGCAGATCCTTTCCACCGTCCCCATCAGGTTGATTGCTACAGGTATGGATGAACCTTTGACGTTTTCAAACAGCAACGCCGGGCCACCTTTTTGCAGCATCCGGTTGGAAATTTCCGCAATTTCTAAATCTGGGTCAACTGGCGCTGTAATTCGCCGTAATTGTCCCTTTTCTTCCAGAAGCTTGATAAATCCTCGTAAATCTCTTGCCATTGTTTTAGAAAAATTTTTAAGAACTATGAAGCGCTCCTTTTTATTATCTTATTCCCAAGCCTCTAACCTTACTCTTGTAAAAGTGTGAGCAGCACAAATAAGATTTTGCTTGGTGTCTCTGTGCGTTGATGGTGAAAAATGTCTTTATTAAACCACCAAGACACTAAGACACCAAGATTGAAATGTCTTTTCGCCCAACCTTAACAGGGTATCCCTAGCTTTTAGCCGCTAGTCTAAGATTAAGGTAAAAAGTAAATGGCATGGAGCTTCAAACAATGTCTAAAATTACTCCCGCTGCCTTAGTACTGGCAACAGTGATTTTCTACCCATCAAGAACGCTGTCACAAACCCCAAGCGATGGACGCAGCACTACATCTCAACCAGGTTGCTTGTCTGGTTATTCTGATGCTACATATCGCGGTTCGCGCCCAGTCACCCGCTATGAATTTGCTGCTGGCATGAATGCTTGTTTAAATCAAGTGAATGAACTGATTCCCAATAGGGCTAACTTGGCAACGAAAGCAGACTTTGAGGTTTTGATTAAGCGGCAATTAGAGTTAAATAGACAACTTCGAGAACTTAATCAGCGAGTTGATCGTATTCAAAAATGATCGACCACCGATACACACAGATACACATAGATACACATAGATAATGAATCAACAACGTGAGTTTCCCGATTGGAATAATTTGTATCAAGAACGCCAAGTCGAAACTATGCCTTGGTACAATCCGAATCTTGATGTGGATCTTGAGCAAGCCTTAATAAAGCTGAATATCCTAACAGGGACGATATTGGATCTTGGTACTGGGCCGGGTACGCAGGCGATCGCATTAGCTAAACGGGGCTTTCAAGTTACTGCCACAGATATTTCCCAAGCAGCTGTGAGTCAGGCTGAAAGTAAAGCTAAAGAACAAGGTTTAGATATCTGTTTTAGACAGGATGATATTTTTAACACTCACCTTAACCAAGAGTTTGACTGTGTGTTTGACCGTGGCTGTTTCCATGTATTTCATCCTGATTTAAGGCAAGACTACGTTCGCGTTGTACATGGTTTAATCAAGCCCAAGGGTTACTTGTTTCTAAAATGCTTTAGCCATTTGGAAACAAGGGAAGGGGGCCCTTATCGATTTACACCCGAAGAAATTACAGAAATTTTTGGCGATCGCTTCAATGTTATATCTATTCATGAAACGGTTTACCAGGGTACTTTAGACCCACTGCCACGAGCATTATTTAGTATTTTAGAAAAAAACATTACTTAATCTGGGCTAATCTATGATTCTAAAGAGTATCCATTACAGGCATTCGTGGCAAAGCTATGACCAACTCATTTGGGCTTTCTAAAGAGCATGAGCAAGTTTACTCCTTGATGCGATGCCCTCTCTGTAAACAATACCCCATTGTTCCCAAATATTTCAAGATTGATGAAACACCAATTCCTCCTAAAACTCCATACCCAGAAATGGAGCGTTCAGCTATTGCTGAGTGCCCTAAGTGCAAACAGAGATGGGCTGTTTTTTCTGAATCTCAACCAGGAATGGTTAGACAAAAAACAAAAATAATGACTGTGCAATCTAATAAACCAGGAAAGGTGACAGAAAAAAAACAACCAACCGTATCTGGGATTAGTAGCTTAACAATTCTAGAAACTGAAAGAGTAGAAGAATTTTTAGGATCGGAGCAGCGATTGGTTGACAATTCTAATAGTGCTACAAAACTGACTAGGAAGTTTACTATATCAAAGGAATGGTCACAATCTTATATGATTGAATATGAAAAGACTACGACTCGTGGTGGAGAGAGTGGTCTTGGCTTGCAACTTTTTAACCTAAATCTCGGCAACTTAAAGTTAACCGCTCAGAATAATTTGAAGGAGAAATATTCAATTTCTGAAAGTAGCAAGCAAACCTATGGTGAGGAAATTGTTATTGAGATACCTCCATACACAAAGTTACGAATATTTTTCCAGTGGAAGCGATTGTGGCAACATGGTTTAATAAAATTCAAAGATCGTAGTGGAACAGAATTTGAAGTACCATTTAGAGTAGTTATTGGAGTGACTTTCGATCAAATGCAAGTTGATGAAAAATGACCACTAACTAGTTAGATACTTGCTCAATCTCCACTGGTGCAGTTACTCCTCGGTCATCATAATTCATGATAGTTACATCACCATTGGTTTCACGTCTAAAAATCAGATTATCCGCAGCGTAAGTTGGGTGCTTTTGATTTGTATCAGCAAGGATAGGATTGAAACCAAGCATAACTAAACCCTTAGTGCAAGAAGCAAGCACCATAATTTGGTCAACCGTCTCAGCTTTATTGGTTTCTTCATTGAAATACTGAATTCGCATTTTCCCAATTCTGCCTTCCATATTAAGCAACCCTTCGTAGCGAGAACCACTGATTGTCCAACCTATCTTATAGTTTCCATAGATGTATTCAGTCTGATTAGGAGGAAAGCATTGTCTTGTTCTGACTAGCCGATCCAACTGTTCATCATTATTTCCATTCTCAGCATTATTTCCATTTTCAGCATTTTCAGGGTTCAAGGATGGGGATTCTTGTGGGGGAGGAGATGCAGAATCTGTAGGCGAAGGAGAAGGGCTAAAAATAATTTTGTCTATGATTGCACATCCATTAATAATAAATACTGTAAACAACACAGCAAGTAATAATTGACAACTATAGAATATGCGAAAGTTTTTTCTGATCATAATTGTCTAAGCCGATTTTTTAATTCACTTGATAGAAAGTTCGTGACTAAGCTATCCCTCGTCGTCACCCATTGCCATATTCACTAGACTCATGAATAAAAGCACATAGTAAATTGAGACAAGTGGACCAATTAAAAAACCAACAAAACCTCCTATAAATTCAAATAAACCAGGTAACTCAGAACCAATAATTGCAAAAATAATTAAAGCCAAAAGAAACACTGGTATAATCAAAGCTAATGTAAAAAGTAAAGCAGCACGGAAAATTAACCACCAATGTCCTTCAGTTAATTTCCAGCTTCTACTGAGCGCATCAGACGCAGAATAGCCTTCAATCATAACTGCATAGAATACAAATGACCATCGAATGCTTAGATAGATGCCTGGAACAATGAGAAGAAACGCAGGAATTAAGAAGACAAAAAGTAGAACAATCAGTAAAGAAAGCTGAAAAGTTTTTTCAGCAGCCGCTTGTAGAGACTCTGGAACAGTTGCACCCCTATGAGTTAAATTTTGGTGTGCATAAAAAATTGATGCTCCTGTAATAAATGGAGTCACAAGGATTACATCAATGAGTTGCATTAAAAAGCTAGCCGAAGGAGATGCAATTGTAGGTAGGATTAGCGTAATGAGCAAAGTTGGAGCAAAAAAAGCCAACATCGGAAAGTAAACAGGCTTTGCATAAGTAAATGCATCTATTAATAATCGTCTTGCTGAGATAGTTGATTTACTCACTTTCAGTGGATCTCCAACAAAAACATCGTTTTTAAAACACTAAAAACATTGAATCCTCAAGGAACTCATCCAAGCATAAAGGTTAAATATGATACCAAGATAAAACCCTTACTCTACCTCAAATTTCACTCAAGTGAGAATTTTTCAGCAGCTATTATTTCTTTAGTCTTAAGTTGTAGAGCGATATTGGGGTAATAATTAATACTAGAAAAGTTTGGAAGCAAGATCGGAAACAATAGTCTCCTTATTTCCAGACTTTTGACCTCCCTTTAGTATCTCACAAGGAAAACTTGGGAGTCATAAATTCACAAAGGTTAAATAATCTACTGCATACTGGTAAAAATTAGGTGAGAGCAAAAACTCAGGCGACAGTTGGTATTAAATTCCAAAAAAGAGTCACACCTGGAGCGATCGCTGTCAAAATAAAGGTAATAAAACTCACAATCAGTTAGTCAAGATTCCTTCATGCTAATTTTGATGCGAGTGAGTTGCTTCTACCCTCTAAAATAACTTCTTGCAGTAAAATGAGTCTCTGAGATAGAGGAGGGCATAAAGTGACTCGAGCGATCATTGTGCGCCACGGTCAAAGCACGTATAATACCGAAAAACGTATTCAAGGGCGCACCGATGCGTCTAAATTAACTGAAAAAGGTCGTAACGATGCCAGTTTTGTAGGCAAAGCCCTCAGTAATATTTCATTTAATGCAATTTACAGCAGTCCCCTACAGCGAGCAAAAGAAACAGCAGATATTATTTCTCATTCATTTGCAATTAACTCTGAGCAGTCTATTGTTGCTCAAACTTCCGATAAATTATTAGAAATTGACTTGCCTTTGTGGGAGAGAATGCTCTCGGCTGAAGTCAAACAGAAGTTTCCCGAAGATTACCGCATCTGGCAAGAACAACCCCATCAACTACAGATGCTTGTCAAAGATGGTGATGGAAGCAGAGAACATTTTCCTGTCTTAGCTTTGTACGAACAAGCACGGCAGTTTTGGCAAGATGTTCTGTCCCGCCATCAAGGCGAAACTATATTGATTGTAGGACATAACGGCATTAATAGAGCTTTAATCAGTACGGCACTCGGCATTTCTCCATCTCGTTATCATTCCATCCAGCAATCTAACTGTGGTGTTAGCGTGTTAAATTTCTCTGGTGGATTGGGAGAACCAGTCCAGCTAGAGTCAATGAACCAGACCCAACACATGGGAGAAATTCTGCCTTCGCTGCGACCAAACCATCAGGGTGTGCGTTTGCTGCTGATCCGGCATGGAGAAACTGAGTGGAATCGCCAAGGCAAATTTCAAGGTCAAATTGATGTTCCTCTCAACGATAACGGTAGGCTACAGGCACAAAAAGCTGCTGCATTTCTCAAAGATGTAGCAGTTGATTTTGCTGTCAGCAGCCCAATGTTGCGTCCTAAAGAAACAGCTGAACTAATATTACAGAACCATCCTGGTGTAAAGTTAGAATTACAAGATGGTTTTAGAGAAATTAGTCACGGACTCTGGGAAGGAAAATTAGAATCAGAAATCGAGCAAGAGTTTCCAGGAGAATTGCACCGCTGGCGCACTCTACCAACAGAAGTACAAATGCCCGCAGGGGAAAATTTGCAACAGGTGTGGGAACGCAGCATCGCAGCTTGGCAGTCTACTATCCAAGCTGCACTAGCAAACCAACTCCAAACCGGAATAGTAGTTGCTCACGATGCTACTAATAAAACCTTGCTTTGTCATATTCTGGGTTTATCATCAGAAAATTTCTGGAATTTCCGCCAGGGCAATGGCGCAGTCAGCGTTATTGACTACCCCTTAGGATTGAGTGGTTTACCAGTGGTGCAAGCGATGAATATTACCGCTCATTTGGGTGGAGGTGTGCTGGATAAAACCGCAGCAGGGGCTTTGTAAGAGTTATGGTATGACAAGTGAATTATTACAACAAGTACGGGTTATCGACCCGGTTTCTGGAACTGACCAAATAGCGGATGTGCTGATTGGTGAAGGCTACATTCGGTCAATTGCCAGTAGTATTTCGGATGTGCCACAGGACACTCACATCCGAGATGGTCGCGGATTAGTGTTGGGAACGGGGTTAGTGGATTTATATAGCCACTCCAGTGAACCGGGGTTTGAAGAACGGGAAACCCTCTCGTCTTTATTACAAGCTGCTGCTGCTGGCGGCTTTACAAGAATCAGCATTTTACCGGACACATCCCCACCCATTGACAATCCCGCTGTGGTGTCGCAGTTGTTGAAGCGAGGTGAAGAGTTGGGGTGGCGGGGAGTTGGGGAGAAAACCTCACCCCATCTCAACATCTGGGGTGCTATCACCCTCGATGTTGCTGGTAAGCAAATGACGGAATTTGCAGATTTAACAGCGGCAGGAGTAGTTGGCTTTGCTGATGGTCAGCCCTTGGAAAATATGGCACTGGTACGGCGAGTGTTGGAATATCTCCAACCTTTGGGTAAGCCCATAGCGCTGTGGTGCTGCGATCGCCAGTTGATGGCGAATGGAGTCATGCGCGAAGGCCCAGACTCAATCCGCTTTGGTTTACCAGGAAATCCTGCGGCTTCGGAAACCTCTGCTATCTCCGCTTTCATAGAATTGGTTGCTGCTACGGGTACGCCAGTACATTTTATGCGCGTCTCTACCGCCCGTAGTGTGGAACTAATAGCATCAGCAAAAGCTCAAGGTTTGCCCATCACCGCCAGCACTACCTGGATGCATCTTTTGCTCGATACGCAAGTGATTAAAAGCTATAATACCAGCTTGCGTTTAGAACCGCCTTTAGGTAATCCTGATGATTTGTTAGCTTTGCGGGAGGCAGTACGCACAGGTATTGTAGATGCGATCGCCATTGACCACACGCCCTATACTTACGAAGAAAAAACAGTGGCATTTGCCGAAGCACCGCCGGGGGCGATCGGTTTAGAATTAGCGTTGCCCTTGTTGTGGCAGTATTTGGTAGAAACTGGTGAATTCACAGCTTTACAATTGTGGCAGGCGTTGAGTAGTCGTCCAGCAGAGTGTTTAAAACAGAGTATGAGTGCGATCGCACCTAGTCAAAAAGCTGAACTAACTCTATTTGACCCCCAGCAAAGCTGGAAAGTCGATCGGTCAAATCTCCATACACTCTCACAGAATACACCTTGGTTTGGACAACAACTAACAGGTCAAGTAGTGCAAATTTGGTGTTAAAAATAGCAAATAACAATGAATCAGAGAAGTGATACTAGGTTGCAGTCAAAGATAGTACTTCCCTCACCCTGCCTGTCGGCACCCCTCTCCCAAATTGTGAGAGGGGAGGGGGAGAGGGCACGAATTGCTATATCTGAACACAACTTGGTATGAGTTTTTTTTGATACTATTTACAGAATAGTACGCAGATAATTTTCAAAAGCCTACGAAAGTTGCTTGCTTTTATAGGGAAAGTCAGAATTGAAAAGCTGTTAAGTTTCATCTTTAGGACTTACGCATTGACAGAAAATACCAAACATGGGGTATGAATTTCAGCCATTAGAGATTAGTTTTTCGACGCTTTTAAGCGATCGCCTGATGATTTAAGCGTTGGTGTATTGCGTCATTGTACACGGTTGGGATGGCAGTATACAGGTTTGGACATAGTATCAATTTCATTTTGTTGAGATCTAACGACAGCATTTGGTGTAGTGACAACTGGTGAGTTGGATAGTAAAGCATTCCCACGGCTAGAATAAATCGATAGACTTTATGTGTATTATTTGATACAATAAAGTGTTTATGTGCTATGAATTATCAGCGATCGCAAAGTGCCATAGCATACTTAATTACCCACAATTCATGACCTGGATGTCATAACAATCTATCGATCTGCTTCGACGATTCAAGCGTTCACACGTTGATACAACACGTTTTGCGATTGCGCACACCTTATTTATAAACTTATATTTGTATAAAATTTTACTTAATATCAGTCAAACATAATTTGATATATTCAACACTAATAGTATTAAAAGCATATAAAGGATATGCATACAAGGCGCTTTTAATCAGAAATTGATGTTACAACACTTGATTAAATAAGTTATAGTTCTGTGCAGTTACATGTCGAATGTATATAATGCTATCTTTTTTCCTTCTTTAGAATTTTTTTATAAAAGAAAGTACGAAAATCTTTCTATAGAAGGATGAAAACGGGAACGCCGCCTTTCAACTGAACGTCACTGTTTCCTGTTTGGACTGAATAGAAGTCTAGACAACGGGGGTAGGTAGTGAAGAGCTTATTTGTCCCCTCATTATTGTTCACCATTGTATAGCATTCTGCCTAAAGCTAAGCCACCAGATTATAGGTTGTATCTGTCATGCTAGACTTGACCATTGAAACTTCCCAAGTACATCAGCAACTAATTGACTCTACTGATTGGAACATTATTGAAACAGAGTTTGACCCCACTAGGCTACATCATCAAGAAACAGTCTTTACCCTCAGCAACGGGTATTTGGGAACGCGAGGTTCATTTGAAGAGGGGTATCCCAACGATAGTTCGGCAACGATGATTCATGGGGTTTATGATGACGTTGCGATCGCCACTACAGAATTAGTTAACTGTCCCAACTGGCTGCCGTTTGTAGTCAAGGTAGCCGGGGAACGCTTTCGCATGGACAGTGGCGAAATCCTTAACTACGAACGTCGCCTCGATATGCGTCTGGGTATAGTCAGCCGGGAAGTACGGTGGCGCAGTCCCGCAGGGCACACTTTAGAATTTCACTTTGAGCGGTTTGCCAGTCTAGCAAGTCAACATTTTTTGGCGATCAGGTGTCAGGTTACATCTGTAGATTTTGAGGGTGATATTGAGGTAGAAGTTGAATTTCATCCCGAACCGCACACCCAAGGTGTCAAACACTGGAAAACAGTCAAACAAGGTGGCTTAGATAATATTATCTGGCTGCACAGCCAAACTCTGCATTCTGCAATCGAATTGGGGATGGCAGCTAAGCTGATTGTAGAAGGTGAAGAAGTAGCACCCGTGCGCGTGCATCAGCTAGAACATCACAGCCCCAAACTTGTCACCACTTTGCAAGTTGAACCCGGCAAAGCTGTCAGTCTCGAAAAGATTATTACTCTCTACACTTCCAGGGAAACACCAACTCCTGCGGAAGCAGCCATGATTCGGCTAGTTGCTGCACCTAGCTATTCAACCTTGCTAGCGGCGCACATTGCTGCATGGGATGGGGTATGGCAAGAAAGTGATGTGATTATTGAAGGCGATCGCCTCGCGCAGTTGAGCGTCCGCTACAATCTCTTTCAATTGCTTGCCGTTGCGCCGCGTTACGACGATCGCGTCAGCATTCCTCCCAAAACCCTTTCTGGCTTTGCTTATAGCGGACATATCTTTTGGGACACGGAAATTTTCATCCTGCCTTTGCTGATTCACACTCAACCAGCATTAGCGCGTAACTTGCTCAACTACCGCTACCACACTCTACGTGGGGCGCGGCGCAAAGCCCAGGAAATGGGATACAAGGGAGCTTTTTATGCTTGGGAGAGTGCTAGCACTGGTGATGAGGTGACTCCTCGTTGGGTAAGCGATCCTAACGGTAAACAAGTCCGCATCTGGTGCGGTGATATTGAAGTGCATATCAACACTGACGTAGCTTACGGTGCTTGGCAATACTGGCAGACAACCGGTGATGATGAATGGATGCGCGACTATGGCGCGGAAATAATTCTAGATACGGCGGTGTTCTGGGAAAGCCGTGTAGAGTGGAATAACCAACGTCATTGTTACGACATCCGTGATGTGATTGGCCCGGATGAAAATCACGATCGCGTAGATAATAATGCTTTCACTAATTTATTGGTGCAGTGGCATTTGCAAACTGCTTTAGCGCTATTAGATTGGCTGGAAAAGTCCTATCCCGATGAAGCAAGACAACTGGCAGAAAAACTTAACTTAGAGCCACAACAACTGGAACTTTGGGCTGATATCTCCAACCGTCTCTATATCAATCACGATGTAGAAACTGGTTTGATTGAACAGTTTGAAGGCTTCTATAACTTAGAATATGTCAACTTTGCTGATTACGAACCGCGCACCAAATCCATGCAAGGACTGTTGGGAGTAGAAGCCACCAGCCAAAAGCAGATTCTCAAGCAGCCAGATGTGTTGATGCTAATGTACTTGCTGCGCGATCGCTTTGATAGCAAAACCTTGCAAACCAACTGGGACTATTACAGCCCCCGCACCGATCATACCTATGGTTCTTCGCTTGGGCCAGCAGTTCACGCCATCTTAGCTTGCGACATCAATCAACCAGCTGAAGCCTACACTCATTTTACGCGGGCGGCAATGGTAGATTTAGCAGATGTGCGGCGTAACGCCCATGAAGGCATTCACGCCGCTAGTGCAGGTGGAGTTTGGCAATCTGCGATCTTTGGATTTGGCGGCGTACGCATGACTCAATTTGGGCCCATTGCTTGTCCAAATCTCCCACCCAGCTGGACACGTCTGAAGTTTCGGTTGAAATGGCGCAATCAGTCCTATGAGTTTGATTTGACAAAGTGAAAAGAAATTAAGGGTAGTAATAGTAATACTACCCTAATGAGTCAATCTAAATATTATCTCAAGCGTTCCTACCTCGCCCTTCTCATCCCCAAGCATTTTTTAATCAGAATTGTGTTAATTTTAAGGACAATTGTTGGGAATTAGTGAGAAAATTATTGAGATTAATTCCCAGTAAACAGAAGTATTATCAACGTGGTCAGAGGGCTATGAGGCTTATTATGTCTGCATCGTAGCTCTTGTTGTCGCCCCGTCAGGGTTTGCTGCAAATGCGCCTCGGTTACACTGAATAGCAAGATGTTGCAAGAAAGTGGTTTTACCTACCCCTGGTTTACCCAGCATCCTGAGCTTGGAGTAGGTTTCGACTGCCCGCATACCTGGTATTTGTTTCTGCTCAACCTCACCTAAGCCAAAGCGGTCAAATTCATTTGGTTCAAGGTTCTGCAGGTTAGAGATATCTAACCACTGTTGGCTGGGGATGTCCTCTAGAATATTGAGATCAATGTATATGTCATCGTTCGCAACGGGATGACCGATATCTAATAACTGCAAGATCCCACACTGGTCTTGAATTTTGTCTTGGCGTTGCGATCGCACTTGTTGCACCAAGACGAAAAGCAAGTCCGAGATTTTGCAAAATACCCGGAGTTGCAGTACTTAAATCGGTTTCCGATGATTGTTCCTACCGTGCTAGCGATCGCTGTGACTGCAATTGGTATAGTGTTTGAATGGTGTATTCCTCAGCTAAAAACGACTGCTTTACAGATGCTTGTATGGGGATTTTGTTTAAGCACTGTGGTGCTTTATCACACGACTTTTACAATTAATTCTCTTGCCCATATCTTTGGTGATCGTCGTTTTAACACAACAGATACTAGTCGCAATAATTTGTTTTTAGCTTTAATAACTCTCGGTGAGTGAAGTGATGCAGTGGTCAAATTGCCATCTATGCGATCGCTATATTAGATCCTCTGCTAAGGGTTTTTAGTACTAGTTCTGAAATCCCGATTGGAATTGCGATGTATACAAATAATGAATTTCCTGCTAATCTTTCATCCCTCCAAGGGCTGCGAGTACTCGTTGTAGACGATAATGTCGATTTCTGCGATTTGATCGCGCTGCTGCTACAATGGTGTTGAGGTGCAAAAAGCGTTTTCAGTCCAGCAAGCTGATTCAACAAGTGAGAACCAAAGCGGGAGAGCGAGGGGAAGTGGTGCTAGCCATTGCTGTGACAGGCTATACCCATGAAAAGATGCTTCAACATGCTCTGTCTGCTGGGTTTGACCTGTTGTTCACCAAACCCCTGGATTTTGATGAGTTCCTTGCTGTGCTTGCCTGTTTAGCGATTTGCCAACAGTCCTCTTTATATGCGATCGCTCAACGGATTTTGGGTAATGTCCTAGAGGTGGCAGCCTAAGTTTTGAAAAGCAGTGATATTGGGCATTTCCAAGTTAGCATCAACATTTTTGAAACACTATCAACAAATCAATGTAATTTTATTCTGGAGATTTTAATTATGTCGTTTACTATCGAGTCTGCACGCTCCATTTTTCCTGACACTCAAGTTGCTGATGCGGTTCCAGCTACCGTTGAATCATGCAATCAACTCAGTGCTGAGGATCAGTTGGCTTTACTTTGGTTTGCCTATACCGAAATGGGAGTTACAATCACTCCCGCTGCTATGGGGGCAGTCAACATGGTCTTCGCAGAGAAAACCTTGACTCAAATCAAGCAGATGTCTGCGAGAGAGCAAACGCAAGTTATGTGTGACCTGGTTAATCATGCTGATACTCCCATCTGCCGTACATATTCATCTTTCGGCACGAATGTCAAGTTGGGCTTCTGGTATCAGTTAGGCGAGTGGATGAAACAAGGAATCGTTGCTCCGATTCCAGAAGGTTATAAACTTTCTAAAGAGGCATCAGATGTCCTTCAAGCCATCCGTCAACTTGAAGGAGGTCAGCAACTCACCGTATTACAAAATATTGTTGCCAACATGGGGTATGCCCCAACCGTTGGCACTGCAAAAGTCAAAGAACCTGTGGTTCCGCCTAAAGATATCGCACCCCGAGCTAAGGTCAGCATTGAAGGCATCGACAACTTGACAGTCCTGAGCTACATGGAGAATATGAACGCTTTTGACTTCCAGGCGGCTGTGGATTTATTTGCTGAAGACGGTGCCCTGCAACCGCCTTTCGAGGAACCGATTGTGGGTCATGAGTCGATCCTCGCATATATGCGTGAAGAATGCTACGGACTCAAGCTGATTCCTGAGCGGGGAATGTCTGAGGCAGCAGAAGGAGGGTTCACCCAGATTAAAGTGACGGGTAAAGTCCAAACTCCCTGGTTTGGTGACAGTGTTGGCATAAATCTAGCATGGCGGTTCTTGCTCAATCCGCAAGGCAAGATTTTCTTTGTGGCGATCGATTTGCTGGCATCTCCCCAGGAACTGCTGAACTTGGGTTTTATCAGGTAGAAGAGCTTCCTGAGGTTGACTCACAAATTTGAAACATTGCCTAGCGATCGCTCTAGTAAATTTGTAATATTAGAGCAATAGTTTGTGAGTTATTTTATTTGGCAATAAACATTGCAGTTTTGTAACAAAAGTGTTAAATTTAATTTATAAAACATCACAAAACAAAAAAGCAGAACTTATCAAAAGCGATTTAGTGACTGAAGAATTCGGTAGGCTGAACAACTACGCCATCGAACCCAACAAGTACATGATGGATCAGCCTCGGTTTGGCTTTACTCAGTATGCAGAAAAACTCAATGGACGTTTAGCCATGATTGGTTTGGTTTTGTTTCGCTCCTGGCTCTAGTAGTCCTGACTAGGTATACACAGGCTTCTAGGAAATTGAGCTTCACTAGATACCCTGAACACTTTTGCAAAATATAAGGATAAAACCAATGAGAACTAATGTTGACTTAACTAGTCCCTCTGTGTTCAGTCCCGTTGTCTTCAGACCCGGTTTCAATCACTTTGAGAAAATCAACGCAACTCAAGCCTGGTCACTGTTTTTTACTGGAGGTAGAGAAGATAAGGCACTTGGACTTAGCCCCACAGTAGGTCGTTTTTACAACCTCAGCGATCGCCACTCAACTCTTAGAGACAGAAGTTATCGAGGGTGAGAAACTGCACAGTTTGCTCTCACAGGTTCAAAGTGCAAACAATTTAACCGTTTCAGATAAACCTAATTTAAATCTTTCAGGAGTTAACTAATGAGTATTATTACGAAGATGATTGTAAATGCAGATGCCGAGGTTCGCTATCTCACCCCTGGAGAACTAGACCAGATCAAGATCTTTGTTAAGAGCAGTGAGCGCCGTCTACGCCTTGTGCAAACTTTAACTCAAAGCCGCGATCGCATTGTTAAACAAGCTGGAAACCAACTGTTCCAAAAGAGTCCACGCCTTGTTGCTCCAGGTGGCAATGCCTACGGCAAAGAGATGACTGCCACCTGCCTGCGGGATATGGATTACTATCTGCGCTTGATCACTTATAGTGTTGCGGCTGGAGATACTACGCCAATTGAAGAGATCGGGATTGTTGGTGTTCGCCAAATGTACAGATCCCTCGGCACCCCAATTGACGCCGTTGCCGAAAGTGTCCGTGCCATGAAGAACATCACTACCTCGATGTTGTCTGGAGAAGATGCGCTCGTTGTTGGCACTTACTTCGACTACCTAATCGGTGCTCTCGAGTAGGCAGACAACAGGAATCACCTGGAGAGCGATTTCGCGTCACAACCCAGATGACCGATAGTCTTGCCTAAATTCTGAAGATGGGGTTTGAGGACTGTTGACTCAAACCACTCGACCTTAGTTTACTGATTGCAGTTGATTACTTGCTCGAAGAAAAACATGAAAAATTGTTGCTTCTGCAAGAAACTTATTTTTGGGTGTTCATATGTCGGAATATTGCAGCAATATTGCGGGCATCATCTATACCGCGATGGTGAGTGCCTTGTAATTTTATCCCCAAATGTTGGAGAGCCTGTGCCATACCAAATTTTTGGGATATCCCACAATATTCTGAAAATTCTTTTTTAATATTTCTATGCTCTGAGCTAAAAGGATAGGGAACGTTATGAAACTTACAGTCTCTAATAAATTGATTTTTATCATAGTCTCCCCAAGAACAAAAAATGTGATTGGGGAATGAATAAATCCATTCTTTAAAACGAGAAATTACATCTGGAAATGTAGAGGCTGCATCCACATCTTCTTGACGAATGGTAGTCAATTGGGTGCAAAAATTTGTAAGGTGTGGATGTCTCACAGGTCGAATAAATTGCTGAAACTCAGATTCTATTATCCACGTGTCGCCATTTAGCATCACCGCACCAATTTCAATGATTTCTGTTTCATATCTAGGAATACTGTTGTCGTTAGAACAAGTAGCTTCCACATCGACTATCAGAAAATATTGAGTCATTTATAGTCTTTGATCGGAAAGATTAATTAATAAAATTTTATCTGAGATATTTAGAGGGAATTTGCATCTGAAGTGCGGAGTACTTCACGTATCAAAGTTAGATGAAAAAGGTTTAAGCCAACCTACTTGCATAGCCAAATTAAGAGCGATCGCAGCCATTGCGAACCACAACACGCTTTCCAACCCGAGTACGATAAACGGCACAATTGTATCTGCACAAGCAACCCCGATATCCACCTGAGTTAACCCTCGGATCAATCCAAAGGCTAATACCCCACCAGCTTGAAGTTGTGGATTTTTGTCTTGGCGGATGATATAGCGATAAGTGACACCAAACAAAGAGCCAGAGAAAGTTGCTATTGCACAACTCAACCACCAATACCAATTTAGCGGTTCCGTTTGCAAGCTGCTGAGTATTGGAAAATACTTTACTAAAACCAGGCTATGGAACAAATAAGTAATCAGAAAAGCTAAAAATAGACAAAAGCCTGCTATTATACCGCCTTTTAGGGATTCTAGGCGTTCTGCCATTAAATCATTTGAAGTATTGTTCATCCACAAGCAAACAAGAGTGGGGAAGGGAGAGTTCTTGAGAGTGGGAGAGTGGGAGAGGGGGAGACGACCAACCACTAACTACTAACTCTTGACTCTTGACCAATGACTAATGACTAATGACAATTCCCAGTATCATAAATATTGTAGTCGTCTTGTAAATCGAAGTTAAGAAGTACCACTATGGAAATTTTGACACTGGGATGGGTTTCGCTGTTGGTCGTTTTCACTTGGTCAATTGCAATGGTAGTTTGGGGTCGTAACGGACTGTAGAGGTATCGTGGAAAATCCACTCCTGAGTATTTTGGCACTAGTGGCCCTGGTACTACTAGTAGTTGTTACCGGGGGAGTTGTTTATTTGACGCTGGCAGATTGGCGCGATCGCCGCCTTCAAGAACAAGAAAAACGCGAACTTCGACGCACAAGTCCTAAGCGGCGATGAAAAATCTAGGTAATAGTAGAGACCTGCTATTTCAAGTGTCTCTACTATTCTTTTTTAATGTGCGTCGCTGTAAAAATAAAAATCTTGAACTAATCAAATAGTAAAAAATCTTAAGGCTTGGACTGCCTCTGGTAATAATCGCAAGCTAATGTAAACAGTACTGCTAAACCAGTAATTGCCAAACCTACTAAAGGATGTTGTCCTTGGCTGACAGCAAAGGATGTAACTACACCAGCACCCAAGGCAGCAGTAATTGCAGCAGTCAGCAAATCGTTTTGAGAATTGCGATTATACATGTTGATTTTCCAGAGTGAATTTTCTCAATTTCAGGAATTATGCCCTCACCAAAATAACACTCTGTTTTTTGATTTTTTCCCTTTTGGGAAATATCGCAATTAAGCTTTACTTTTATTAATGTTGAGATAAAATTTAAAGCCGACGAATATCAATTTTCTTGATTATTAGGTGATAACTAGAAAGGCATAAATAAACTAAAAACAGCGCGGGCTAGAAGCCAACCCCACAATATTATTAAAGCTCTTGTGGGGTAGGCATCCTGCCCGCCGGTATAAAATACAAAATATTTTACGTTTAATTTTTATTTAGAAGTCCCTTAGCGATTTGTCATTAATAGATATTCGGTATATATCCTGATTTTGTCACTTTTTTACTCCTGTTTTGTCACTTTTGTAGTGGCAAAATTTAGAATGATTGACAATTTAGCTTTTCCCGTACTGACAAAACAAAAGAATCCATGATTGCGGGCATATTGCCCGCATTATCTTATTTATGTACCTCATCAAGAGGTTGAACGGTAATTTTAGTAACCCACATGAATCAAGCAAATACAAAAGAATCCAAGTAATAAACTCAATAGCTACATGCAAAATGTCGGGGTAGACAAAATCAAATCGCAATATGCCCAACGGCAGGTTGTCTACCTCTTGGGTGCGGAGCGTTGAAAACCCCCACGATTGTGGCGAAGCAATCCATGCCAGTGCTGTCTGGAGAGTCGAACGAGCGCACTGTGAACTGGCTGTGACACAGGCAATCAACACGCCTGCCAAGGCTAATGACCTCAAACTTGTCGTGCGTAACACTGGCACAAACGGCAAGAAAATCAAAATTGACCGGGTCTACGTGGTAGTAACCTACAGCACTAGTACCTCTAGAGCAAACAACACACCCCTACTCGCGGTGTCCGCCATCCCAGTCATGGGCATGATGACTGTAGCGTTCAGCCTCAGCCGTCGACTAAAAGCGTAGCACCGTTAGGGGAAACCGCAAAAAGGGTTTGCTCCTCTAGCTAGCTTTGCCGCTCTAGTTTTTTTCTACTGTTGTTGTTCGGGTTGTTCTGTTGATTGAGAATCATTTTCTGCGTCAATTTTTTGAGTATTTCCTGCTTTTACCCAACCTTCTTGATCGCTATTTTCTAAGCGAATTTTTTGCCAAGTTTTATCACTATTTTCTTCTAAAATGATGACTTTTTGATTATAAGCTACTCCACCGATGCTTTCTGCTTCTGGTGTAGGTTCCTTCCGTAAAGTTAAGCCTTGTTGCCAGGTAACACGAGCTGCATAGGCTCCTGGTGGCAATGCTACTGGTGATTCTTCTTTCTTTGATATTTCTGTGGTATTTGAAGTTGATGAAGTAGATTCTTCTAAAGAAGCTTCAGTTGAAGAATTAGGTGTAGTGTTTGATGCTGGATTTGGAGATTGCTGAACTTGTACTTTTGCTATAGGTTTATCATTGGCAAAGATGGGTTTGGGAGGAGTTATGGAAACTCGATTCATGAAATAAAGTGCCGTTGCAATTCCGCCACCAATTAAAATAGCGATCGCCAATAAAATCCCAAGCGTATATTTTAATATTTGAGTCAACATATTTACAATTTCAGCAGCAAAGTTAGGAGTTAGTAGATTCAGTGTGAATAAACGTATTTTTCGTGGTGACTGTTAGTGGATAGTGGTTAGTGGTTAGTGGTTAGTAGATAGTGGTTAAAAACCAACTACTGTACGGGCGAACGTAACAGCGCCCCTACTAACTACTAACTACTAACCAATGTACAGACGTGCCATGGCACGTCTCTACAACTACTAACTGACCTGATATTTATGTTTACTCACACCTAGTCAACTTACTAACTCGCTATTTTAGCTGGCGTTGTATGCGATCGCTTAACGGACTGTGTTTAGAAGCTAAACGTGCTCTGCCAGCGGCAGCCCATTCTTGCAGTTGCTGAATTTGCTCAGTGGCAGTACGGGCCAAAGGTATAATTTGGCTGGCAGCTTCTAAAATGTCGTCGGTAGTAAAGTCGCGGTTTTGGCTAAAGCCGATGTGCATGGCTTCAATTAAAGTTTGTTCTATTTCCGCCCCAGAAAAATCGGGTGTTTCGTATGCTAACCTGTCGATGTCGTAACTTTTGATGTTATGGGCACGCAGGCGCGACAAATGCACGTTGAAAATTGCTTTTCGTTCTTCTTGGGTGGGTAAACCGACGAAGAAAATTTCATCAAATCGCCCCTTCCGCAGCATTTCTGGGGGTAAGGCTTGGATATCGTTGGCAGTAGCGACGACAAACACGGGTGAGTTTTTTTCGGATAGCCAGGTAATAAACGTACCAAACACGCGGCTAGTCGTTCCCGCATCTCCTTTGCTACCAAGTCCAGAAAAAGCTTTATCGATCTCGTCTATCCACAACACACAAGGAGCGAGGGCTTCGGCTACTTGGATCATTTGCCGCGTGCGGGATTCTGATTCACCTACCAACCCGGCAAACAATCGTCCCACATCTAGGCGGAGTAGGGGTAGATGCCAGTGGTGGGCGATCGCTTTTGCTGTTAATGATTTTCCCGTTCCTTGAATACCCACCAACAGCAAACCGCGCGGGTGAGGTAAACCATACTGTCGAGCTCGCTCAGTAAATGCTCCTCCCCGACGAAGCAACCAGTCTTTCAGGTTATCTAGTCCCCCGATATCAGAAATCTGCTCAGTGGCCGGGATAAAATCAAGGATTTGGGTTTGGCGGATAGTTTGGCGCTTTTCTTCCAATACCAGATCCACATCTTCGCTTAGTAGTTCACCGTGGGTGGCGATCGCTCTTGACAAAACTCGACGAATGCGATCCATACTTAGCCCTTGACAAGAGCGCACCAAGTCATCTAAAAACTTACCCGAGGGAGAGTGCCCGGTAGCTAGCAACAAACGTTCTACTTCTGCTCGAATTTCTGTAGCAGAGGGTAAAGGAAACTCCACAACCGTCAAAACTTCTGTTAAATCGTCAGGAATGGCAACTCTAGGCGACAGCAGAACAATATTTTTTGGTTGGGACTTAAGAAGTCTGGCTAAATTGCGGAGTTTACGAGCAATTGCCACATCCTCTAAAAAGCGGTGATAGTCACGCAGCACAAACACCCCTGGTGCATTTGCGGGAATTTTTTCCAAAAATTCTAATGCTTGCAGGGGGTTACGCCGCCCAAATCCCTGATCGTTGGGGTTTCCCTGGTAGCCATCCACAAAATCCCAAGTATATACTGGGCGATTACCCTGATTAGTAGCTTCTTCCTTGATTAATGCTTCTACCCGTTCTTCTTCATAAGTGGGAATATAAATTAAAGGATAGCGGGCGCGCAGCAGGAGTTTGAATTCATCACGGAAGGTCATAAGTAAATATTGATGAGTGTTTGTTATGTGGTCTTTATATTTGATTCTTGCGGCTACACCAACGAAGCCTGTCTACATCCAAAATAAGACAACATTTGTATTATCCGTCTTCAAAACTTCTGATGATTAGCAATCGCCTGAATAGGGTACATGCACCTCTTGTAAACTTTGTCAATCATTAAATCCTTTACGCAGCCCTTTCAACGCATAAATCTGCTCTTGGTGTCTTAGTGTCTTGGTGTTTCAAAAATTATTTTTTCACCACATAGACGCGCAGCGGCTTCCCGCAGGGTAGGCACAAAGACACAAAGATTACTAAATAACCCTCAAAGCTGGCTCTTGGGAATCTCTTCGCGAGATTCGATCACCAATTGCATGGTTTCAACTGCTAAATCGCGTAAATCTTTATTAAGAAAGACAATTCCATTTGAACCAAACCAGCGGTCAAAGACAGCGACATATCGTCGATCGCCTTCTACGAATCCTTGCATAAACTTGTAGAGAGTATAGTTTACCGAGTCGAGGAATCTAGAGTTATTCTCGGGAACCATGCAGGCAATACCTTCTCTAGAATAAGGGCGATCGGGTACGACTTGAAAAGCATCTGGGTTTTTTGTTGTTCCCAGCCATCCCTCTAAAAGGATACTATCTGATGCGAAAGCATCTATTTTTCCTTGTTGCAAAGCCGCGTATCCTTCTGCCCTATCCTTGAGATATACCAGTTGAGCTTTGGGTTGTACTCGCTTTAGTGCTAGTTCGTTGGTGGTTTGCCCAAGCACACCGATGCGCTTACCAATCAAAGATTGAGGAGAACCTAAATTACTCCCCTTCTTTACTAACAACTGGGTGCCAGTCGCGCCATAGCTAACCGAGAAATCCACCTTTTTATCTCTTTCCCAAGTAAAGCTGCTGGCATCGCAAACAATATCAACTTGTCGGTTAAGAATTTTTGGGATTCGTTCCGCCGGTGTCAGTTGTACCAATTTTAATTGGATTTTTTTTCCTAGTTCTTTTTCTAACTGTTGTTTAATCAAATTCAACATATCTACTGAATAGCCAACCAACTGCCCCTGACTGTTGGTATAAGCAAAAGGAATCGCATCTTTACTAGTTCCTGCTGTTAGTACACCTGTACGAGTTACTTTTTCCATGACAGTTTCTGCTTGAGCAAGAGCAGGTGTTAAGGCTGCAAACAAAACACTCACAGTAGCGATCGCGAATTTTTGATACATATTTCAACCTTCCGAATATCATTTTCGGTCGGCTTATTTTACAAGGATGTCAAAAAGTAGTAAAGCTCACTTTTTCTTTGTTTCAGACAGATTAGGATTTTTTAATTCATAACTCTTACCCTGAAAATTAAGTTTTGTAAGTCTAGGGAAAGAACTATAAAGAACCATATTTAGCTTGAGATAGATATACAAATTTGAGAATCATATGTTACTTTATTCTATTAAGTAGAGTAAGTCAGCCTAATCTGGCGAATCGTAATTATTAACGCTGGAGCGGAGGAACCATATTTTGGGGCGTATCTCTTTTGAGAAGGGTATCTCTCAACCCTAGCCCGTCAGCTAACTTCGTAGGCATTGAGAGGAGACTGAAGAGGCAGCATATTTATAATGTGAAAACCTCATCAGTGTCCTTGGCTGGTACTGCTCGGAATTTTTGTACCTGAGCTTAACTGAATTGGGGTTGCAATGGCACAACTAAATTTGGCTGCGATCATTGCAGTAGCTGGGCAGGTAGCCTGGAAAAAGACAAAACCTGTACTTGTCAGGGATGTTGTCTTACTGCCTATCCTTGGTTTCTTGGGAATTATCCTGTTGTGGTGGGTTGTTGCTCTTGTTAACCATGAATTAATGCCCACCCCACCGGAAGCGCTAGCTGCCAATCTGGATTACATCTTAAACCCCTTCTATCAAAGGGGGCCAGGTAACCTAGGGATTGGTTGGTTGTTGCTAGCAAGTTTGCGACGAGTGTTGCTTGGCTTTCTCATCGGTGTTTCTAGCCGTATTAGTGATTGGCTTAACTGGTTTACTGCTTGATTTTGCTGTGAGCAAAGTTGAAGAATTAGTAACTCACCGCCCTAGAACTTCAAACTAACAAAAAACCTTTGGTTCATACCAAGACGCTAACTACAGCTTTGCGTGAAAGAGTAGTGATTTGACAATAAAGGTTTTGACCCTAGCGATCCAATAGGTTATCTCAACAGTTTTGAAATTAGAGCCAACGCTCCCACTCGTTTTTACATGTCTTAATTAACTGCGATCGCAATAATTGATGTAGCAATTTGTTACAACACTTTGCTTTTTGAAATACTAGCAAATACCTGAATGGTGATACCTAGAAAATAAAAATTTTCGGTTGAGTTTCAGAGTTTCCTAAACATTCTTTTGACTCTTATTTCCCGCAAGATTGTAAAAAATTCTTCTAACCCGGAGCTTCCCATGACTAAATCTACCTTATCCTCCATAAATCCTAACGAGCGAACCTTCCGCAACACTCCTTATATGTCTGATCGCATTGTATTGATGACTAATGGCCCAGCTGCTAAAATTGGGGAGATATTAGAAGTGTCGTTTTCTCATCCACGCGATCGCGCCCAAATGCGAAACTCAAAAGAGTATTACGAACTCCGTAATTACGCTTTGAATTTTTTGGATAAATATTTTACTCAGGATGAGTAAATGGCTCTATCGTCTACAATCGTTTTGTAAGTGGGTAGCCTAATTCAAATCCAACAAATCTGATTTGGAGCGGAGGAACCAATATTTGGGGCTAATCTTGCGAAAACAGTGAAGAGTCAAGAGTGAAGAAATTCCTCAACTTTCCTCATTCTTTCTTCTGGAGAGAGACACCTTCCAGTCTTAGCCCGTCAGCTAACTTCGTCGGCAATGGAAGGAACCCCGAAAACTTTGGCTGTAATAGCAGTTTGTATAGGGGTTTCTTTTACCAATCTGAATCATTAGTCATTAGTCATTGCCCAACAATTGTGTACAGATGACCCTTACGGGTACTCTACCTTGAGCCGCGCTGCGCGCGTCTACGCCAGTCGCACCCTGCACCGAAGCCGCCCTGTGGGCATCTACATGGGGGACTCACCGGCCCCCACGACCGACAGGGAGTGGGGATTGGGGGCTTCGGGGTCCCCTCTGGGGTTGGGGGAGGAACCCCCTATAAGTGCGCGCTGGCTCACAAATGACATAATGACAAATGACAAAATCTAAAATTGGTTAACCCGCTTCTTCTTCGTTGTTTATTTTCTGGGAGAGAAGTGAAAGCTGTGAACATTAAGCCAATGTTAGTGCGTTTGCAAAACGCAATGAGTAGAAATGACCTAATTGAGCAAATGGTATTGCTCTGGAACCCAATAACATCTTTTTGTGAGCAAGCCGAATCTGCTAAATCAATCAATTTGATTGTTGGCTATAACAGTTCTCCTAATAGTCACACAGCCTTGGATATCAGTTTATTGATAGCCCACCAAACACGTCTAGCTACAAAAGCAAACGTTACAGTTCAAGCCGTATACGTGTTAGAAGACTATCAAACTGGTGATTTTTTTGATGTATTGCCAAAAAAAGAAGTCGTTAGTAGTGGATTAACCGATCAGATTCCATTAGAAATTTCTGCGAATTCTACATCACAAAGAAGCTCTACCCCCGTCTTAACTCCAACCAATAAGTTCGCAAAAGCTGAGCATATTTTATGGCAAGCACGTTGTTTGGCTGAGGAATGGCAGAGTTCTTTCAAAGCGCATCTGCGATTTGGTTGCATTGCTGACGAACTGAAAAAAGTTGTGATATCAGAAGCTGCTACTTTACTGTTATTAGGCTGCAACTCAGCTAAACATCCAATTGTCAAAAAACTTGGTTCTAATTTCCCTTGTGCTGTGCTGGGTATACCCACTTCTATTGATGGACAATGATATTAAGATAGCTGCTTTTCTTCAAAGTTAGTTTGTGCTATCTCCAAAACTCATTGTAAGCTTTTGAATTGTGCGAATAAGGTCTAAAATTTTTCGCTCATGGGTTTGAATTAGGGTGAATCACTAGTCACAATCATGCTACAAAAAAAGCTATCTAGTATAGATGGCTTTTTTAGTTTACTATCCGAATATATTCATCCTATTTGAGTTGTAAGGATATTCATTGTAGTTGTTGATGGTTAATAGTTGATAATTGATTTAAAGAACAAACATCAACAAAGATATAATGTTTCATAAATAATTTATGATGGGTATAATTTTAATTTAATTTTGGTAAAAACTTATGGAAAACTGGCAAGCTATTCTGAGTATTTTCACGTTTATTTCTGTCATTTTCTTAATCATGACAGAGTGGGTTCATCTAACAATTGCTGCTTTGTTAGGAGCCTTGTTACTGGTATTTACCAACGTCATGACTTTAGAAGATGCGATTGGCTACATAGGCAATAGTCATGGCACACTCGGTTTATTCTTTGGTGTCATGGTACTGGTGCGAGCATTTGAACCGACAAAGATATTTGAATATCTAGCTACTCAGATAGTTCTGTTAGCTAAAGGAGAAGGAAAACGTCTTTTAATAGGGATTGTGGCGATTACTACTCCCATTTGTGCAGTTTTACCCAATGCGACAACAGTAATGTTGTTAGCCCCTTTAATTCCACCGATAGCGGAAGAAGTAGGCATCAATTTTGTTCCATTATTAATTTTGATGGTCTTCATTGCTAATAGTGCCGGATTATTAACAATAGTTGGCGATCCAGCAACGTTTATTGTCGGTGATGCTATTAATCTGAGCTTTACAGATTATCTATGGCGCTTGAGTTTAGGTGGAGCGATCGCAGTTCTTACCGTGATGGTAACTCTACCATTTTTATTCCGCAAAATTTGGAAGACAAAACTAGACGATTTAGAACATTTACCACATCCACAAATCAATCATCCAGGTGTTTTAACTGTGGGTGCATTTATAGTAGCTTTCGTGCTGCTGTTTTTTGTGATCGGAGAATCTCTACCAACTCCGATGTCACCAGCTGCTGTGGCTTTATTAGGAGCAGCTTTAGCAATGCTTCTATCACATCAGAGCAAAATTGACACTGTTCACAATATTTTGCGCGATGTAGATTGGAGTACACTAATATTTTTTATGAGTATATTCGTGTTAATTGGAGGTCTAGAAAAAACAGGTGTAATTAGCAGTGTCTCAGGCATATTGTCGGCAATTTTGGGAACAAATATTATTTTGGGTTCCCTGGTTCTACTATTTTTTGTAGGGTTATTGTCTAGCGTAGTTCCCAATATTCCCTTGGTAGTGGCGATGGTGCCTTTACTCAAACAGTATCTTGTCAACGTTGGCTTAGCACCAGCAGAAGTTCTCACACCAGACTTTCAAGGACAGTTTCCCCCAGAAGTCTTACCACTGTTTTACGCGATGATGTTTGGTGCTACTTTGGGAGGCAATGGCACCTTGGTAGGAGCATCGTCTAACATCGTAGCGGCAGGAATTTCTGAGCAACACGGACGTCGCATTTCCTTCAAAACTTTTCTGCACTACGGCATACCAGTGATGCTGCTGCAACTATTGACGGCATCATTATATGTTTTGATCCGCTTTTTGCTTTAAGAAGGCAGCAATACAGCGGATCGGCTGGCAGAAGCAAGAAGCTAGGAAACAAAAGAAATATATTATTTCTCCCACTTCCTTGCTGCTCTGCTCCTATGCAGTGGGGGATTATTTTTGTTCAGATTAAAAGCAAAAACATTAGGGGCTGTAAAACTAGCCCTTTCAAGGTGTAATGTATTTTTCTTGGTGTCTTAGTGTCTTTGTGGTGAAAAAATTGACTTTTGAACCACCAAGGCACTAAGACACAAAGGTGAAAAGTTCAAAATTCGGGAAATTTTTGGAGGATTTTTACTCACCTTGAAAGGGCTAGGGCTGTAAAACCCTGCTATAACTACAGTTCAACCAACGTTAATATATATTTCTATCTTTTCGGGATACTATTTATTGCTTGATGCTTGGATGTTACGCTAGAAAGTGATACTTTAATTTAAGATTTACGGCAATAGCAATATCGCCGAAATGTGATAAAAAACTCTAAGTATAACAAATCTAAACCTGACAAAGGGCTGGAAATATGAGTTCGCTAGAAGGAGAAGATTTCAATCATAATTTTACAGACTCCATGCCAGGGAGTTTAGTTCAAAGCACAAATAAGCCCGCATTTAGTAATAATCTTAGCGAAATTAGTAGCTTAGAGAAAGTCAGAGATATTCTTTTCGGTGGCCAGATGCGGGAATTGGAAAAAAAATTTACCCGTATAGAAGAGCGGCTGGTGAAAGAATGTACTAATTTACGCGATGAGACTAAAAAACGTTTAGATTATCTGGAAAACTACATCAAAAATGAGGTGGAAGCTTTAACTGAGCAAATCAAAAGTGAACAATCAAAACGAGATGAAGCAGTCAAAGCACTGAGTGAAGATCAAAAAAATATAAACATTTCTTTAGAAAAAAAACTTACTCAGATTGATGAACAAACGTCTATAAAAGGGCGAGAGTTACGCGAACAGATTCTCAACCAATCTCAAAGCTTACAGGATGACATTCGCCAAAAATACGAAGAAATATTGGCGCTGTTGCAACGAGAAGCCCAAGAGTTACGTACAGAAAAAACCGATCGCTCCACTCTTGCTGCTATGTTCACAGAATTAGCAATACGACTTAACTCCAAACAGTAAAGGAATTAGAGTAGTCGAGCAAATAGGGAGATAGGGAGAAAATTATTATTTATTCTTCTCCTGTGCACCCCTATACCCCTAAATCCCTGTGTTAGCCCTTTTAAGGTGTAATGTATTTTTCTTGGTGTCTTAGTGTCTTAGTGGTTAAAAATTGACTTTTGAACCACCAAGTCACAAAGACACGAAGGTGAAAAGCTTATCATTGGTCAAAATTTATTGGGATTTTTATCCACCTTGAAAGGGCTAATCCCTGTGTTTATTAGAAGGTTTTACGAGAGAATGCAACTCGATACAGTATTGTGATGGGGAATTTGGGTAATGAGTGAATATTCTCGGAATGAATTAACGCAAAAACCCCCCGAAGTTTCTAATGGCACAAAGCATCAGCAGGACTTCTCTGCTAATAACGATCGTATAGAAACCAGTGATGAACTAAATGAACTTCGCAGTTTGCTTTTGGGTGTTGAATCTACTCAACTTAGCAAGCTATATGAGCGATTAGAAAACCCTCAAATTCAAGCAGAAGATGTCAGTCGTCTGCTTCCAGAAGCTGTGATTTTACGGACAATCCAAGACAAGCAGCTAGCTGAAGCGATGGTTCCGACAGTTGAGCAAGCGATTCAATCTTCTGTTAAACAAGATTTAAATGTTCTTTCCGAGGCGTTTTTTCCTATTATCGGGCCAGCGACTCGTAAAGCGATCGCCACAGCTTTGGACGAAATGATTCAATCTTTGAATCAAACGCTGGAACATAGCGTGTCACCACAGAGTTTTAAGTGGAGACTAGAAGCGCGACAGACAGGTAAAACATTTGCCGAAGTTGTACTGCTGCGTACGCTGATTTACCGAGTGGAACAGATATTTTTGATCCACAAAAAAACCGGATTGTTGCTGCAACACATACTAGCACCACGAGTAGCTGCTCAAGATCCCGATTTGGTTTCAGCGATGTTGACGGCTATCCAAGATTTTGTCAAAGACTCTTTCAACACCGAAAGAGGTGAGGCGCTGCAAAGTTTGCAGTTTGGAGAACTGACTATTTGGATTGAAGAAGGGCCGCAAGCGGTATTAGCAGGTATTATTCGAGGGAATGCTCCCCAAGAATTAAGATTAGTTTTTCAAGAAGCTATAGAAAAAATCCATCTGAAACTGGGTAGAGAACTTAATGCTTTTACAGGTGAAACAGAGCCATTTATGGCTAGCAAACCCTATCTAGAAGCCTGTTTGCAAGCAAGGTACAATATTCCACCCCAGAAAAATTATGCTTATGCATGGAGTTTGTTAAGTGCGATCGCGATCGCTTTAGGTACATGGGGATTTTTTGCTATTAGAGGACAACTACGCTGGAGTGCATATCTAGACACGCTTAACTCTCAACCAGGAATAGTTGTTATTAAAACCGAACGGCGACACGGAAAACATTTCATTTCCGGAATGCGCGATCCGCTAACTACAGATCCCAATCTGTTGATGAAAAAAGCAAAAATTAATCCCAAAACAGTTATCAGTCAGTGGGAGCCTTATTTATCATTTGAATCGCAAATAACTGCCAAAAGAGCAAAACAATTGCTGCAAGCTCCCAAAACAGTATCTTTTAAAGTTGATGAAAACCATATTCTTTACGCCAGTGGAACCGCACCGCATCAGTGGATTTTAGAAGCAAGAAAATTATGGCGTTTTATACCTGGTGTGACTCGATATGTTGATAAAGATGTAGTTGAATTAGAACAACAGCAATTCCAGTCCTACAAAAAACAAATTGAGCAAGAAATGCTCTTGTTTTCAGAAGGAACTACAGAATTATTACCAGGTGAAAGCAATAAGTTAGCAAATCTAGTTCCAGCGATCCAGAGAATTTCAACCCTTAGCACATCTTTGGGTAAAGATGTACGGATTAAAATCACAGGACATACAAATACAACTGGAACAGAGCAAAGCAATATGATACTCAGCCAAGCCCGCGCCCAGAAAATTTTAGCTTATTTAAAATCTCAAGGCGTTAAGACAAGCAACTTTACTACTGTAGGAGTGGGTTCAAATCAACCTGTACCAAGAGCATTAACAGAACAGGATAAACAAGTTAACCGCAGGGTATCTTTTCAGGTATTCTTGATTGATGTCCGTAACTGAAGGAATAACTGCTCATGCTGCAAAAAAAGATTTGCATGGTAGGTGCGTTTGCGACTGGTAAAACTAGTTTAGTGGGGAGGTTTGTTTATAGTATTTTTTCCGAAAAATATCAAACGACAGTTGGTGTCAAAATTGATAAAAAAACAATAAATATTCAAGGGAAAGATTTAAACCTTATCCTTTGGGATTTATATGGCGAAGACGAATTCCAGAAATTGCGGATGTCCTACTTGCGTGGTTCTTCCGGTTATTTGTTGGTAGTGGATGGAACCAGAAAAAACACTCTTGAAAAAGCTTTTAATTTACAAATTAAGGTAGAAGACAGTATTGGGAAAGTACCGTTTATTCTTGTACTGAATAAATGGGATTTAACAGATGAATGGGAAATTGCCGATGTGGAAATAAACGAAGTGCTACAGAGGGGCTGGACTGTAATTAAAACTAGCGCTAAAACTGGTTTGGGTGTAGAAGAGATTTTCCAAACTCTTGCTCAAAAAATTTTGGAGGCATAGATGCGAAATTTTCCCAACTCCATCATCAACTATACCATGAATCTGATGGTAGAGACTCGCTCTCTTGCGTATCTTTTAGTGAACAAAGATGGCTGCCTATCGGCTTGGGGTGGTAAGCTAGCAGCATACGGAGTTCAGAACCTACAAAAAGATGAGAGTGTAGGGCAGCAAGTTTTTTTTCTAGAAGGTCTTTTACCTCTGGATGACTTTCCCTTATTTCTACCTCGTATAAAAACCGAATACGGAATTTGTGCAGATGTGCATCTGTTTCCCTCAGAGGAGGGAGACTGGGTGTTACTTTTAGATGCAACTTTAGAAGAAATGCATCTCTCACTGATTCAACAACAAACAAATAATTCTATCCTGATACAAGAAAAATTAGCGAAAATCTTAAATCAATAAATTTTAACCACTATTAATTTACTTCGACTTGTGAGAATCATGAGCGACTCTATCACAGCAGATCTTTTTGCTGCCTTAAATATTTTAGTGTTAGAGCGACTAAACCTTGGTCGCTTTAAATTGACTGGAACTCCACCAGATTGGTTACAGCAGTTTTGTCATCGCCGAGTCAAATCTGGAATGGAGATACTCATACCTGAACAAAATTTTCATTTTTTAGAGAATTTTTTGATTGATGCCGAAGAACTATGGAGTAAAAATGATAAAAAACAACTAAAATCAGGTATATGGCATCAATTAGATTTATTTGGCAAAGAATATCATTTTGAAGCTACAGCAATTTGTGTTTCTAGTATAAATTTATTGTTAATTGAACTATTAAATGAAGAATATGAAGAAAAAAGAAACCTCATTCAAAAAGCTAGAGAAAATCAATTAAATTATCAATACATTGTTAAAGAAAATCAAAAAAAAGACATTTTGATTCATTGTATTATACACGATGTTGCCGGTCAACTAAGTTGGATAAATTGCTGCTTTTCACTTTTAGAATTTGAAAACTTAACACCACAAGGTAGAGAATATTTAGAAATCGGCAAAAAACAAACTATCCAGCAAGAAATGCTGATTCGGGAAATATTATATGCATTTTCTGCTGAGGTGAACTCTCTAGAATCTTTCACAAACAATGCAGATATAGCACCAAATGCTTTAATCTCTGCACAGGAATTAATCCAACTTTTATCACCTACTTTTGCCCTCAACAAAATACAACTAAAACTTGCTACCAATATTAATATGGCAGCAGATTGGAGAGTGGTTGGTGATAAATCACGTCTAGATAGAATAATTGCAAATCTAACAGAAAATGCCTTTCGCCACAGTCCACCCGAATCAACAGTTACAATTGGCTTACAACAAGATGGTGATTATATTCTCGTTACTGTAGATGATGAAGGTGTTGGTGTAGCGCCAGAACAAGCTAATAATTTATTTGAAAAGTTTTCCCAAGCTGGTAAATCAGGTAAAGTTGGACTGGGACTGTATTTTTGCCGCATTACAGTCGAACGTTGGGGTGGTAATATAGGCTATTTAAATCGTCCCCAAGGGGGTTCTCGATTTTGGTTCCGCCTGCCAAAACCGGAAGTGGGGAATAGGGAATAGGGAGTCGGAGAGTGGGGGAGTGGGCATTGGGCATTGGGCATTGGGAATCGGGCCGAAGTGAATTGGGATTTAACGATTATCTTTGCCCTTTGCCCCATGCCCCTTGCCCCTTGCCCACTAACTACTAACCACTAACCACTAACCACTAACC
>NZ_JACAEU010000144.1:0-21085 GCF_013388695.1 Fischerella sp. | reverse complement strand
AATACCATATAATTGCTGGTATCGCTTGTACCCGAAAACTAATCGATGGGCGCTGTGTTGCCCAACTACACAAGCGAGGACAACAGCTTCGCCTGAGGGGTTTGAAGTTTCCCGTCTATTTAGAGAACTAGCACTTAGTCAAGGAATTGACATTCAAGTTTCCAGGTGCAAGATCTGAGCTAATTCGGCTACCGTTGGATAGTGAAAAAGTGTACTGAGAGGTATATTTGTCTGAAAATTATGATTGATTTTTGAGATTAATTGTAGTGCTAAAAATGAGTGTCCGCCTAATGCAAAGAAGTTGTCATGGATGCTGATTTGCGGAAGTTGAAATAATTCCGTCCAAGTTGTAATTAATAGTTCTTCTACTTGGTTACGAGGCGGAGTAAAAGTTTGTGTTAATTCTGGTTGCGTACCTTCAGGAATAGGTAGCGCCTGACGATCCACTTTACCATTTGCTGTGAGCGGGAAATATGCTAACAACACAAAAGTAGAGGGGGTCATGTATGCTGGTAATTTGGTTTGGAGAAAAGAACGTATTTCTTGAGTGGTGATGTTTGACTCTGGTTGTGGAACAATGTAAGCGATTAGTTGTTGTGTTTTTGGGATTGTTGTAACGACAACTTCTTTAACGGTGGGATGCTGTTTTAATATTGCTTCAATTTCACCAAGTTCAATGCGATAACCATTGATTTTGACTTGAAAATCTTCTCTTCCTAAAAATTCAATATTCCCGTCGGGTAAATAACGTCCCAAGTCACCTGTTTTATATAATTTTTCTTTGGTAACTGGATGAGTAATGAAACTAGCATTTGTCTTTTCTTCATCTTGCCAATAACCTTTTGCTAATCCCATTCCCCCAATATATAATTCTCCTGTCACCCAAACAGGACATTTTTTCAGAGATATATTTAACACATAAATATATTGATTTTTAAGTGGTTTGCCGTAGGGAATACTTTTCCAGTTGGGGTCAACTTGGGTAATTGGATAATAAATTGACCAGATGGAGGCTTCCGTTGCTCCTCCTAAACTAATGATTTCGGCTTGTGGAGATAATGCTTGGATCTGAGTTGGTAAATTCAGGGGTATCCAATCACCACTCAATAAAACTAATCTGAGAGTATTAAATGTAACTTGAGGATGATTTAAATTATACTCAATTAACATCTGCATGAAAGCGGGAACTGAGTTCCAAATTGTGATTTGGTGTTTGGTAATTAATTCACTCCAATGAGATGGATCTTTACTGTTTGCAGCATCAGGAATGACTATTGTTCCTCCTGCTGCTAAGATGCCGAAGATGTCGTAAACTGAGAGGTCGAAGCTGAGAGCAGAAATAGCTAAGATGCGATCGCCTGAATTGATCCGAAAGCGTTCGTTAATATCTAAAATCGTGTTGACTGCACTTTCATGAGTAATCATCACACCTTTGGGTGTTCCTGTAGAACCAGAGGTGTAGATGATATAGGCTAAGTCTGTGGGTTTTGAGATTTGCTGGTATGGCTGGTGAGATGGTGAAGGTTGTAATGAATCTATACACAAAGTCGGGATGTTCTCTGGATATTCCAGACTATGAACAAGGCAAGTTTCAGTCAGTACCAGTTTGACTTGTGCTTGTTGTAAACAATACCATATACGTTCCTGTGGTAATCCTGGATCGATGGGGACATAGATACCACCAGCAACAAGGATAGCCAAAGCAGCGACAACCTGTTTCCAATCTTTTTCCATAATAATGGCGATCGCTACCTGAGAACGATCGCCTAATTGTTGTGCTAATTCAGTGACGCGATCGCTTAACTCTTGATAGGTGAGAATGCGATCGCTGCTAATGATGGCTTGTTGTTGTGGACGCTGAGATACTTGTTCAAAAAATAAAGTGTGGAGTAAAGCTGTTTGTGGGATTGGTGGATGAGGATGAATTGGGATTGATGGTAATAATTCTATGGGTTCTGTCCACAATTCATTTTCTTGGGCTAAACGCTCCAGCAAATTGCAGTAAACTGTAAACATTTCATCCAACATCCCAGTAGGGAAAAGTGCTTCTACTGCATCCCAATTAAAAATTAAGCTACCATTGTGTTCTGCAACTTGATGTTCTAAAGAAACTTGCGGGGTTTGGCTAATACCGTACACCACCTCTCCCAAAAAGTTATATTCTAAATCTCCCTGAGCAAAATTACCCAAACCTAAAACACTACTAAATACTATAGGCATAGCTGCGGTCAATTCTGTTTGCTTTTGACTGAGCAATTTCCGCAGTACTTCTACTCCACTAATATAAATATGATCTAAATCTTGGAGTAATTGTTGTTGGATTTTTAGAGCTAGATTTGTAAATGTATTTGGGGACGAATTGTCTATTGCTAAAAGATTTGTATTAGTAAAATCGCCAATAATTTGATTAATTTGGGGATGGAGGGGTAGACGTTCCAGGACAGTTAAATTGAGGGTAAAGTGAGGATTTTTACTCCACAAAGTTAAAATTTCTGCAAAAGCGGTTAGCAAGATGATAGAAGGAGTTAAACCAGCTTTTTGACCCCGATGTTTTAATTTTTGCCATATATGGGGTTCTAGTTTTCCAGCATAGCGTTTGAATGTATACTCTTTTAATTCACTAGGAAAACAAGCTAGGGGTAGTTCTGGTGCTGGTGGGAGAGTATCTAAACGATTGAACCAATAAGTTTGCGATCGCTTGACTAATTCTGAGTCTTGGAGAGAATTTTTGGTAATGACGTAATCTCGAAATGATAGTTCTAATGGTGGTAATGATAATTCGGAATTTTGATAAAATTGATGCCATTCGTGAAATAAAATCCGAATACTTGCAGCATCTATCAGCAATAAATCCATGCTCAGATGCAGCCTAATTTGTTGTTGATTTAAATAAGTGGCTCGAATATCAAACCAAGGCCATTGGTGTGCAGGTAAGTTTTTTTGAGATAATTTTTCGCGGATTGCTGTTAATTCAGTTTCAATTTGTGGAGGTTCTAATTCTCGCAAGTCTAGGATGGTAATTTGATAATCGGGAACCTTTTCTAAGATTTGTTGCTCTCCTGTGGGTAGTACTATCGCCCTTAGCATATCATGACGTTGAATGAGTTTTTGCCAAGCTGTTGTCAGGCGCGATATGTCTAAGTTATTAGTTGCAAATTCTATGTAAACATGATTGCTGACATGGCTTAATTCAAATACTTGATTGCGTCCCAACCAGTGCGCTTGTTGGATGTCGGTGAGGGGAAATGCTTGGTGACGTTGCTGAGGATTTGGTTTGATGATTGGTAGGGAGGTTGTTTTGATGTTATTGAGATTTAGAAGTTTGATCAGTTCTGGTTTATGTTCTTTGAGGGAATCGCGTAGTTCTGGTGTTAATGTTCCTTTTGGTGCTTCGATGTTTAATAGGTCATTTTCTAGCCAGAGTTTGATTCCTCGTTTTTCGAGTTCGGTTAAAAGTTGGTTTTTGTTCATAATTTGGCGTTGCTAATTAATAGTATGAATTTTGTTTCGCGCAAAGGCGCAAAGACGCAAAGAAAAATCACGTATTTCGGGTTGAAGGCGCAAAAGTTTTGAATAAAATTATTTGTTTGCTCTTTATAGATGGCGCATATTCATACACAACTTGGATTAGATTTGGATGATTTCTTTATCGTCGTCTTGTTCTGTGGTTAGGGGTTTTTGTGTGATTTTAGCAATAATTAATTGCTCGTCAATCGCTAATGCTAGTTGTTGAATATTTGTGGTTTCCACTAATAATTGACGCATGGGAATATTGACTTGGAGTTGAGTTTTTAAGTGATTTTTAAACTGCACGAGTTTGAGTGAGTCTATTCCTAATTCAAAGAAGTTATTCTGTATTCCCACTGCTTCGATTTGCAGCAGTTGTTGGACGAATTCGGCGATTGTTTTTTCGGTTTGGGTTTGCGGAGGGACTAAAGTTGCTGATTTGGCTGTTGCAAAATTGGGGGTTGGTAAAGCTTTTCTATCTATTTTTCCGTTGGGAGTTAGGGGTAAGGTGTCAATAAAAATATATTCAGCAGGTATCATGTATTGTGGAAGTTTCTGCTGTAGATATTCTCGAAATTGGGTAGTATTTGATTTGGCAGTTTGAGGATTTTTAAGGATTGACCATTGCTGAGAATCTGTTGGATCTATTTTTCCACCAACAAAGTTATACAGGAGAATTTGATTGGTTTCTAGTTGAAATAAGTCTTGAATTTGGGTAAATTCTAAATAACCAAGGGGACAAAGACCAATTTCTTGGGTTGGTGCGCTGTTCATGAGTAGTTGTCCGATGTGTCCTGCTTCTAAAAGACAGAAGTCTCTGGCGAGTTCTCCATACATCGGTGCGATCGCACTTAGTTTCCCAATCAAATATATCGCAAAAGCGGATTGTTCAAAAAGTGGTTTATTTTCAAGGTAAATGCTGCTGTCTATTGCGTTGGTGCTGTGGAGTAAGATTAAATTGTGGTCGCTGGGATGATAATAATATATTCCTGCTGGTAGGGTTTCGATGGAGTTAGGTTTGATGAATAAGTAAGTTTGTACGGGATAAAGACTTCCAGCAGAAGGATAGCGATATTTGGGGAGGGGATAATCACCAAATTGCATTTGCTGGAGACAGTTGAGAAATTTGCTAAATTGTTCTAGGGATATTTTTTGGGTTAGAAATTGTCTGTGACTTTGGCGTTGGAGATAAGTTGTTGGCTCAAGTTCAGATTTGGGTAAGTGAATAGTAATTGGTGATGATTCTGATTTGCGGATTCCTGGTTGTTGGAGTTTAAATTCGATGCGTTCTCCAGCATCGGTTAATACTCCTGGTTGTTGAGTTGGTTGGTAAGCTTCTCCTAAATTGGGAGTTGGTGTATCGCTCACAATATAAGCAACTAATTGTTGTGTTTGTTCGACTGTGGTGACTACTGCTTGTTTGACGGTGGGATGCTGTTTTAATGTGGCTTCGATTTCACCGAGTTCAATTCTATAACCGTTGATTTTGACTTGAAAATCTTCTCTTCCTAAAAATTCTATATTCCCGTCGGGTAAATAACGTCCCAAGTCGCCTGTTTTATACAATTTTTCTTTGGTAACTGGATGAGTAATAAAGCTGGCGTTTGTTTTTTCTGCGTCTTTCCAGTAACCTTTTGCTAAACCAATACCGCTAATATATAGTTGTCCTGTCACCCAAACAGGAGTTTGCTGCAAATTATGATTTAATACATATACTTGTTGATTATCGAGTGGTTTACCGTAGGGAATACTTTTCCAGGTAGAATCAACTTGGGTAATTGGATAGTAAATTGACCAAATGGAAGCTTCTGTTGCTCCTCCCAAACTCACTACTTGGATATTTGACCACAATTTTTGAATTTGATTTGGTAAATTCAGAGGTAGCCAATCTCCACTCAACAAAGCTAAACGTAGAGATGATGGTTGTTGTGGTTGGTTGGCGAGATATTCTACCAACATTTGCATCAAAGCTGGAACTGAATTCCACAGGGTAATTTGTTGAGATACGATTAACTCTAACCAGTGTGCGGGATCTTTAATTTTATCTGCTGAGGGAATAACTATCGTTCCTCCCGCCGCTAACATACCGAAGATGTCGTAAACTGAAAGGTCGAAGTTTAATGCTGATAAAGCTAAAATGCGATCGCCTGATTTAATTCCAAAGCGTCGGTTAATATCCAAAATCGTATTCACCGCACCCCGATGATCAATCATCACGCCTTTGGGTAAACCCGTAGAACCGGAAGTGTAGATAATATAAGCTAAAGCTGATGGATCTTGAGGGTGTAGAGGTGTAGGGGTGTAAGGGTGTAGGGGTGTGAGAGAATCAATGTCAATACGAGTCAGATTTTCTGAGCATTCTAAAGAATTATCTAACCAAGATTGAGTCAGAACAATTTTTGCTTCGCTTTGTTCGAGTAAGTATGCTTGTCGTTCTGCTGGTAATTCGGAATCGATGGGGAGATAAGCCGCACCGGCGATTAAAATTCCTAGTACAGCGACAACTTGCTCCCAACCTTTTTCCATGATAATGGCGATCGCATTGTCGCTACTTGCTCCCAATTCTCGCAGTTGAGATGCCAATTGTATAGCGCGTTGGTATAATTCCTGATAAGTTAGGGTACGCTCTGGAGTAATGACTGCTGGAGAATCAGCTTGAATTTGCACTTGCTTGATAAACAAACTGTGCAAAGTTTCCTCAGAAATGGGTGCGGTGGGATAATTTGCAATTGTAGGTTGTGGTAATTCTCCCTGACTTTCACTCCAAATGGTATCTGAGGTAATTAATCGTTGAAGCAAATCGCAGTAAGCAGCAAACATTTCATCCAGCAAACCTGTGGGAAAAAGTTCTTCCACCGCATCCCAATTAAATATTAAAGTTCCGTTTTGCTCTCTGATTTGATTATCTAACCAAACTTGCGGGGTTTGACTGATACTATAAACAATCTCCCCTAACTGACTTAATATTGATGTATCCTGACCGAGTGATTCTAAACCTAGAGTACTAGTAAATACCACCGGCATAAATTGGTAACTTTGACGTTGACGGCTAAGTTCCCGCTGTACTTGCAAACCACTGATATAACCGTGATCTAAATCTTGCCACAGTTGTTGTTGTAATTGTTGAGCGTGGTTGCTAAAGCTTTGAGGAATTGAGAAATCAACTTCTAAAAGTGTCAAAGAGGTGAAGTCTCCGACAATTTCATTTACTTGGGGATGTAAAGGTAAACGCTTAAATAATGTGAGATTAATCGTAAACTTGGGATTTCTGCTCCATTGACTGAGGATTTCTGCAAAAGCAGCTAACAAAACTCCCGAAGGAGTTAAGTTAAATTGCTGTGCGCGATGTTGTAATTTGCGCCATTGTTCTGGAGACAGTTGAGAACTGCGACGTTGAAATCGAGGATTAGCAATTTGATTGGGATTTTTTGCTAAAGGTAATTCTGGTGCTGGTGGTAAGCTATCTAATCGATTAAACCAATATTCTTGAGAACGTTGATATTGGGGTGTATTTTTTAAAGTTGATTCCCCCAGCACATAATCACGGAAGGAAAGTTCTAAGGGTGGTAATACAAACTCAGAATTATTATATAGATGTAACCACTCCCGCATCAGCAAAAACACACTCCAAGCATCAGCAATCAAAGCATCAAAACTGAGGTGGAGTCTGGTACGCTGTTCATCTATAGGTGTAGCTCTAATCCTAAATAAAGGCCATTGCTCCGCAGGTAAAACTTCATGGGACATCTGCTCACGCATCACCTCTAAATCTTGCAAATCTAAAACTTCGATTTCATAAGCCGGTACTGTTGAGAGAATTTGCTGTTGACCATCTGGTAAAATAACAGCACGCAGCATATCGTGACGCAAAATGAGTTGTTGCCAAGCTTGATTTAATCTTTTTAAATCTAAATAATGGCAATCTAATTCTAAATAACCATGAGCAGCAATATTTCCTAATTCAAAAGCTTCATTGCGTCCTAACCAATAAGCTTGTTGAATGTCAGTGAGGGGAAAAGGTTGATATAGCTGTTGTGGATTTGGGACAATTTTTGGTAAATTAACTGAAGATTCTGTGTTTGTGGAAGATGTCACTGCTGCACTCAATCCAGCCACTGTAGGAGATGCTAACAAAGAGCGTAGCGGTAACTCAATATTTAAGGTTTGTTGTAATCGCGCAATTACTTGAGTCGCAAGTAGGGAATGTCCCCCCAATTCAAAAAAGTTATCGTGAATGCCTACTTGTGTAAGTCCCAAAACAGCAGCGATAATATTAGCGATCGCTTCTTCCGTTGCTGTGCGCGGTGGAACAAACTCTATTTCTCGATTCTGTTCCAGATCTGGAATTGGTAAAGCACGCCGATCTACTTTACCGTTGGGTGTTAACGGTAAAGTTTCCAGGATGGCGATCGCACTGGGAATCATATAATCAGGTAACTTCTGTTTGAGAAAGTTACGCAATTCACTAATTGTTAATGACTGTTGCTGAGAAACAACATATGCAACTATAGATTTATTCTCGCTTTGCAGTTCTCGAACCATCACCACTGCTGCTTGGACTTGGGGATGACTACTCAAAACAGCTTCAATTTCCCCTAGTTCAATTCGGAAACCCCGAATCTTCACTTGATCGTCAATTCGACCGAGTAATTCAATATTACCGTCAGGAAGATAACGCGCTAAATCTCCCGTTTTGTACAAGATAGGGGTGTGGGGGTAGAAGGGATTAGGGATAAATTTCTCTTTGGTTAAATCGTCCCGATTTAAATAACCTTGAGCTAAACCAGCACCACCAATATATAATTCACCCGCAACCCCAATGGGAACTAATTGCAGATACCGATCTAAAATATAAACTTGCGTGTTCGCAAATGGACGACCAATAGGAACTAGTGATTTACCAGACAAATTATCAGAGGTTATAGATCCCCGACTTCTTAAAGAAGTCGGGGATCTATCCTCCCACTCCCCAGTCCCCAATTCAAAATATGTGCTATCAATACACGCTTCCGTTACCCCATAGGAATTAATCAAACGTGTCTGTTCACCACAAAAACGCTGAAATTCTTGATATTCTTGCACATACAAACTATCTGAACCGACTACCAACAATTTCATAAAATGGAGATTTTGCTGAGTTCTTTGCAAATACTCAACTAAGTTTCTCAACACAGCTGGAACAAACTCCGCACTATCAATCTTCTCCACCAACATCAGTTTATACAGCTTTTCTGGTTCTAACAGCCACTCACGCGGACATAAAACCAACTTAGCACCACTACAAAGAGCGCGAATTATATCTCCTGAAAACACATCAAAAGCAAAACTCGCCATTTGCAAATGACTAGTCAAAGACTGGAGTTGATAAGCTTTTTCCCAAGCATGAAATGCACTTACCAAACTACGATGAGCGATCGCCACTCCCTTAGATTTGCCTGTAGAACCTGATGTGTAAATCACGTAGGCTAAATTTTGGAATGTAGTATTAATGACTAAATTTTCTTCACTTTCCTGAGAAATATCTTGCCAATCTTGATCTAAACAAACTACAGTTAAATCCTCTATTGGTAAACTCGTGACTAATTTTTGTTGCGTCACCAATATCGATACTTGAGAATCACGCAGCATAAAACTCAAGCGTTCTTGGGGATATGCAGGATCTAAAGGTAGATAAGCTCCACCTGCTTTGAGAACTCCCAATAATGCAACAATCATTTCTAGGGAACGTTCCACACAAATTCCCACCAGCTGATTTTCACCTATTCCCAAAGAACGCAGGTAGTGTGCTAGTTGATTGGCTTTGCTGTTTAATTGTTGATACGTTAATTGTAGAGACGTTTCATGAAACGTCTCTACATTTGGAAATACCACCGCAACCGCGTTTGGTTGCTGCTTCACACAGTTCTCAAACAACTGATGAATAACTCTATCTTGGGGATACTCGACTTGGTTGTTGTTCCACTTCCACAACAAATGATTTGCTTCAGCTTCCGTTAGCAGAGGTAAAGAAGCAATTTGTTGTTGGGGATTAGCAATAATCCCTGCGAGTAAAGTTTGAAAATGACTCGCTATCCTGCTAATTGTCGTAGCATCAAATAAATCGCTGTTGTATCTGAAAATACCAATTAATGATTCAGTCGTCTCCATCATATCGAACACTAAATCATTCTGTCCTTCTTGCTGGGGAATCACAAAAGGTTCTAAAGTTAACCCGCCCCAATTTTCTCTAATTTTAGTTTTATCAGATACAGACAATTCATAATCTTGAGCAATTTCACTGAGTTTCAACAAATTAAAAGAAACGCGAAACAAACCAGGAAGACTCGGATCGCGGTTGAGTTGCGATCGCTCAATTAGTAAAGTAGAGGGATAATCTTGATGGGCGATCGCATCTAATACAGTTTGACGGACTTGAGTTAAAAGCTGAGAAAATGTGGGATTACCAGCCAAATTTACGCGCAAAGCCAGCATATTCACGAAAAAACCTACAGTTTCCGCAAATTGCGGCTGACTTCTCCCCTCAATAGGCGCACCGACAATGATATCTTCCTGACCAGACAAGCGGTAAAGCAACACTTGAAAGGCTGTTAACAAAGTCATATAAAGAGTCGCGCCTTGAGCTTTCGCCATTTCTCGTAGCTGAAAAGTCAACTCTTGATTTAACTCAAAAGTATGGGAAGCTCCCCGATAGCTTTGAATAGGTGGTCGCGGTCGATCTGTTGGTAATTTTAAAATGGGTAACTCACCCGCTAATTGTTCGCGCCAGTAATTCCATAATTCATCGCCCACAGAACTTGCTAAAATATTTCTTTGCCACTGTACAAAGTCTTGATATTGGTACTTAATAGCAGGTAAAGATATAACTCGACCTGTATTTTCTGCTTCGTAGAGTAAACGCAACTCATCAAAAATAATTCCCAGGGAAAAACCATCAATCACAATATGATGTATGGTTAGTAATATTACATAATTATCTTCACAACAAGTAAATAAATTTACTCGCAATAAATTACCTTTTTCCAAATCAAAGGGACGCTGATATGCTGCTATGACTTGGCTTATCAACTCATCTTCATTCCAAGCTGAAGCGTCAATATTTTCAAAATTAACTTCTTGGTATTCATGAACCTGTTGAAAAGGTTCGCCATCCTTTTGTGCAAATGTTGTGCGGAGAGTTGGATGACGATTTACTAACTGCTGAAAAGCTCGTTGTAAAGCCGGAATATTTAAATGAGAGCGGATGCGAGCTGTAAAAGCCACATTATAAGCTGCACTAGTGGGTGCAAGTTTATACAAAAACCATAAACCTTGCTGACCATGAGTCAGGGGATAGGATTTAGAACTATGAAAACCTTGGCGCAGCAAATCAATAATTTCTGTTTTATGCTGCTTAATTTGATTTAAAACAGTGGAAGTTAATCCTTCTTTGCGACCGCGATAACGTAGTTTATCATCTTCAACCCACAATTCTATATTCTGTTGCGAGAGTTGTGTGAGAAACTCAACTAAATTCATAATTCTCCTTCCAACCACTCATCGTCATCTTCTATTGTTGATTTAGCATTTGCACTCAATTCATCGACTAATATTGCCAAACTTGCAACATTAGTATCCTCTAAAAACTTTACTGCTGGAACATCTACTTCCAACTCTTTTCTAAACTTATTTCTCAGTTTGACAGCAATTAATGAATCAAGTCCCAAATAATTTAAAGACATTTCCACATCCAAATCAGAGGACTCTATCCCAATTACCTTAGCTATTTCCTCTTGAATATAAGTTGTAAAAAATGCAATCTTTGACATACTATTCCAGCAAAATAAACTCTCTCTTTGCGCCTTTGCGTGAAAAATCTATCCCGGAGAATTTACAATCACCAACTTCACACTACCACTGCAATTACCACCTTGATCATCCCAATAACGACAGTTAGTAACTATATACATCATCCCAGACCTAATCCGAATATTAGTAAACTCAATTTCACCCCAAAACTGAGAAGACTGCATAGCACGCCGAAAGGAACTTTCAAAATTCACAATATAAATATCTGGTAATTGTTTATTCCAATAATCTGCCATAGTCCACGACTGAAATGATGCTATCAGTCTTTCTTTCACAGATTTAGCTATGACATAATACATCATTTGGTTGTAGCAAATATTAAACTCCACTGAATTAAAATGACCAGTGTCATCGATATAGCATGATTCTGGAATCGAAAATTCACATCGTCCGATTACACGTCCCCCATGCTGAGGATCGCCATCTTTAATTACTTCAGCAGATTTAAGATATTGACAATTAGCTTTATAAGGTTTGAGGACTTGTGTTAGTAAGATATCATCATTATTGAGGTGGATGCTTTGTTGACTGGAATCTGGAAATTTTAACATGATATTTTATCTTAGTTAAATGACTGTTTTGGTGGGTGATGATTGAGGATGTGGATTTAAATCACGCAGAGTCGCAGAGAGTTATAGTGAGAAGAAAAAGTTAATTTTTGAATTTCAAAGTCAGGAAGTTTTTTGGTGAGATTTGTGAAACTATAATTGATAAAATGGATAGCTATCGTGCAGGGTTAATCGAAATGTGACGGCTGGTTCGGAATTTGCAGCATAGTGAGCGCAATGGACTAAAGAGCGATTATCCCAAATCCGCACATCTCCTAATTCAAATTCATGATGTTCGATTAATGGATATTGAAAAGTTTTGTCTAACTGACCGGAATGAGTCAACAACTTTTGGAGAATATTTATATCTCGCGGTTTTCCCTCTAAATCATCTATGCGATAGGTAAACCCTTCGCTAATGTAGAGAATGGTTTCTCCTGTAACGGGATGGGTGAAGGTCGTTGGATGCTTTACAGGAGGAGTGACTCGTTCAATCTCGTCCAATATTTCCGAAATCGGACGATAAACATCTTCAGGACGAATTTTAAAAAAACGTCTGACACTGTGATAACAACTCGACTGATTGGCGATCGCTTTCAGATCATCTGGTAAACTCTGGTATACTTTGGACATATTAATAAAGTAAGTGCCACGCTCTTTACTAGGAAGGATTCGAGGATATACCATTGAAAATGCAAATGGCCTCGGCATAAACGCATAATCAGCGTGCCAAAACTTCCCAGTCTTCGGAACTCCAACTTGCTGACCATTCTCAGAAACATTAGAGGAAACAAAAATCTCTTCCCTTTCTGGATGGTGATACATCGGTTGATAGTATTTTTCTACCTCCCCAAGACGATACCCAAAATCACAATACTCATCAGGCGATAAATCTTGCTCCTTGAGTACAACAATTTTGTATTCATATATCAGTTGCTTCACATCCTCAATATCTACATCTGAAGCAGTTTTATGATTAAAGTCATAAACAGCAACTCCCATTCGCTGATTGTCTTGATATTGAACTTTCATAGTTTTCTCACTCGCTATATGATTTTTATTTAACTGGACTTACGCATGGGTCACGGAATAACGAACCACAGAGGACGCAGAGGACACAGAGAAATGAGAGTTTGAGAGATTTTTTGCGTAAGTCCTATTTAATTTTGGCGAAGCTAGGTAACTTTCCTATTACCCGTTTTTAACGGATAAATTAATAAATAAAACCAGATTTATCTAGTTAACTAATCTTACGTACTGATGAATTTGCTGCCAAAGAAAGACTTGTAATCAACATAATGCTACCTGCAACAGTAAACATAATTGTCAGATTTAAATTCACTAAAATACCAGCTAAAGCAAAAGAAACAGGAGCAACACCAAAAGCAGAAAACATTCCCAAACTCATCACTCTTCCTAACATTTCAGGTTGGGTTTGTTTCTGAATCCAAGTAATTCCTACAACAGTAAAAATACAACTGCAAAATCCCAGCACTGCAATTGTCATACTAGCTAGTCCTATATTGCCAATAAAGCCAAGTAAAAATAAACCAAAGCCTTGAACACTCGCAATAGTTAACAATAAAACTCCGATGTTGGGAAGGTTTGGCACAAATTGAGGTGTGAGTGTTCCTATTAACCCACCACCCCCCCAAGCTGATTGCATGATTCCTAAAGCCACTGCACCACCTGGAAAGCGACTATGAGCTAGTGAAGTCATCCCAACTTGTAATGGCCCAATAAATAGAAAATTGAGAATTACCATTACCAGCAAAAAGATTCTCAAAGGCTGATTGCGCCATGCGTAGTCAAATCCCTCACGCATACCAGCAATCAAACTCATAGTTTTTTTAGTAGAAGCAGAATTTTGATTTAATTCCCCATGTAATCCTTTTGCTGTTGTTCCCTTCATCAGCAAAAGTGTGATAGTTGTGATGACGAAAGTTATCCCATCAATGACAAATGCTATTTCAATCCCCGCAGTTGCAATCAGCAAACCACCCAAAGCCGGCCCAATCAGCAAAATCAGTTGGGAAGTTCCTTGGCTTAAAGTATTACTTGCTATTAACTGTTCTTTTGATACCAGACTGGGGATAATTGATTTAGATGCAGGTATAAACAAGCCATCAAATATGCCAAAGCTCGCAGCAAAAAAGTAAATATGCCATAGTTGAGTCATTTTCAGCGCAACGATTGTTGCAAATAAAACGACTAGTAAACCACGCAAAGCATTAGCAACAAACATCACTAATCGCGGTGAAAAGCGATCGCTCACCACACCACCAAATAGCATCAAAACAGCACGGGGAATTGCTGCACTCATTAACACTGTACCCAACGTGATCCCAGAGTTAGTTAACTGTATTGTTAACCAAGGCAATGCAACGATATAAAACTGGTCGCCAAGAAGCGAAACGGTTTCACCGATGTACAAAAGTAAGAAGTTGCGTACAGTTAGCGGTTTCCACAGAGGAACTTGAGAATTAGTCATTGGTCATTTCTTCCCCTGCTCCGCGCTCCTCTGCGTAAACCTCAGCGTGACTTTGCGTTTAAAAATAAACCCAAACATTTGGGAGACTCCCTTTAATTCACACGACGTTCATACCCTTGCCAATATTTCTCTCGAATCTTAGCCTTTTGCAATTTACCACTAGGCGTTCTGGGCAAAGATTCAGTAAACTCAACGCTTCTCGGTAACTTAAAATCAGCAATTTTACCCCGGACAAAATTAATAATATCTAATGCGGTTGCTTTCATACCTGTTTTTAAAACCACAATTGCTTTGATTGCTTCTCCAAAATCTTTATCTGGAACACCAATTACTGCTACCTCTCTGATGGCTGGATGTTCGTATAAAATATTTTCAATTTCTGCTGGATAGACATTTTCGCCACCATAAAGAATCATGTCTTTAAAGCGATCGCAAATATAAATGTAACCTTCTTCATCAAAGTAACCAGCATCACCAGTATGAATCCAGCCATCTACTAAGGTTTTTGCTGTAGCTTCTGGTAATTTCCAATAACCAATCATATTTGCAGGAGATTTGATACAAACTTCACCCACTTCAAAGCAAGATAGTTCTTTACCTTCACTGTTGATGATGGCTACCGATACGCCAGGAAAGGGTTTACCCGCAGCTTTGAGGATGTTTTTATTTCCAGATGTATGGTCTTTTGCAGGTAAAGAGACGGCACAATTGCCAGTTTCGGTCATTCCATATATTTGCACAAAATTACAATTAAATGTGGCGATCGCATTTTTCAATGATGATTCAGCTATGGGGGAACCCCCATAAATAACGTATTCTAGTGATGAAAAATCTGTGTTTTGGCATAATGGCTCGTTCAACAAAACTTGAATCATGGCTGGAACCATAAATGTCTTAGTAATGCGGTACTTTTCAATCGCTTGGAGAACCTCATCACCGATAAAATTTTCTAAGACAATATTTTCGGCTCCGGCTGCTAAACCACGAATCGCCCACCATAGACTACCGATATGGAATAACGATAAAGTCAGCAAACTTTTATCAGTTGCGTTCCAATCGATCCAAGTTTGATTTCGTTGAGCAAATTCTTTGGCGATCGCAAAAAAACTGTAATGTCCTAGTTGGACACCTTTAGGTCGTCCAGTAGTGCCGCTAGTATACATTTGTACGGCTACATCATTGGCTTCAACAGCGACATTTGGTGGATCGTCACTATGTTCCTGAGACCAGATATCATAACTCAGACAATCGCCGTCAATTTTGTCTAAGGTAATAATGGTTTTCACATCATCAATCTCATTTCTAATCGATGCTACTAACTGATAAAATTCCGCTCCTACAAACAGAATTTCCACATTAGCATCCCTGAGAATATAGCTGACTTCAGCAGCAGCCAAACGCCAATTAATCGGTACAAAAACAGCTTTTATTTTGCAACAAGCAAATAAAACTTCATAACTTTTAAGTGAATCTTTAGCTAAAAGTGCTACTCGCGCACCTGGTTGAATTCCTTGGGCTAAAAGTGAATTTGCGACTTGATTGCTTCGCCGATCTAATTGTGAATAAGTAAGTGATTTATCCTTAAATATTAATGCCTTAGTGTCTGTAAATTGACGTGCTTGCACGCGCGGTAAATCTGCCAACGTTGTTATTTCACTGTTATATATCATCGACATTTCTCAGAAAAATTGCTCAGGTTCTTTTGTGCAGTTGTAACAAGCGATGTGAAGCTATTACTAGCAGCTGCATAAAGTGAAGATGTTGCTTGGTTTTATCCAACAACTTAACTAAGTTACATAAAACGGCTGAAAAATTTTCTATGCTATCAAAATTTATTACATTATTTTATTTTGCTACACTTTGTAACACCTATCTTTGTGGTTAATTTTCATCAATTAATTTGAAATACATGGAAAGTTCTTTTAAATAAGCATTAAAGCTTAAGCTAATACAGATTTTAGAGTGTTGTCAATCTAAAATATTTTGATCTCAATGAGTATGAAATACTACATATGAGCTTTTGCTATTTGACTTTTTTTATGCAAATTAATTAGAAGTCAAAAAATATACTCTTATTATGTATTAGCTTATAAATATGTTTACAAGCTTTGATAGATACACAAAATAAAACATAGTCTCAAGTAGTACTATTTATTCTTGGTATATTTACTGATAATTAATTTTATATATTTTTATTTTAGTATAGAAGAATTTTGATACTTGACAATAAGTCAAATTAATCTTAAATGCTTGTTTGTTAAGAGTTTTGAAAGCACATCAACCAACTGGTCTTTACTATAAGAATAATTAATCAATAAGTAAATTAAGAAAAATTATGATGATTAGGGTTTGAGATCTTTATGGTAGAAAACAAGACAAAAAATATAACTCCAACTCCTTGCACCGCCACACCCATCTTCAAGCTAGAACGCGATCTACGAAGTTTGACAGTTTGTCATTTGACACTTTTACCACAAAGCCAAACAATTTAGCACATAAACGCTTTAGTCGATGTGCTACTAATAGCTTAAATTTTGTCAAATTTTATTGACAATTTGAGATTATTTTTTGGTGTGAGGATTAAATGAGGAAACTGTATCTACTGGGAAATTTTGGACTAGCTGTCATACTTGCCATACTTATAAATCAACAAGCTTTAGCTGTAACAAAAGAAGATCATCAAATTCCCCAACTTTCAGATATTCAGCTTCCTCATACAAGTGTTAAGGAGTGGCTAGCTCAACAAGAGCAGTCTACTCTTTTAGTAACAGGGATAAAGTTGAATCAGACGGCTAATGGATTAGAAGTTATTTTAGAAACATCTGCATCTGACAAGCTGCAAGTCACAACTAAAATAGAAGGTAATAGATTTCTTGCAAATATTCCTAATGTACAACTGCGTTTAGCAAGTGGTAATACCTTCCGTCAAGAAAAGCCAGTTGCGGGAATTACGGAAGTATTGGCGGTAAATCAGGATGCAAATAGTATCCAAATCACCGTAGTAGGAACAACACAGGCTCCAAAAGTCGAACTATTTGACAGCGATGAAGGTTTAGTTTTAGGGGTGACACCAACAACACTTGAGACTCAACCATCAGCCGATAGCCAAAAACCTAATGAACCAGATATTGAACTGCTCGTAACCGCACAGAAACGCTCAGAAGACGCACAGAATGTACCACTGAGTCTGACAGTGATTCCTCAACAAGAACTCGAAGATGCTCAAATTAATTCTTTCACTGATATCGCCAACAACACACCCAACTTTAGCTTTTTTCCGACATCTTCTGGCGCTGCGGAATTTAACTACTACAGTATGCGAGGTTTGAGCAACTTTAACTTTCTCGCTAGCCAAGATAGTGTCGCCTTTTATATCGATGATGTGCCGTTTGATTACGGTGGCTTTTTGGACTTGGGTTTGATTGATTTACAACGAGTAGAAGTACTGCGAGGGCCACAAAGTACGCTCTATGGTAGAAGCAGTCCAGGTGGGGTAGTGAATGTCATTTCCCGTCAGCCAACGGATTCCCCGGAAATGCTATTTTCAGCTAGTTATGGCAACTATAATAGCCGGGAAGTGCAACTATCACTTAGCAATGCGGTGATTCCTGACAAACTTGGGTTTCGCTTTGCTGGAGTTTACAGTGGACGAGATGGTTTGGTAGATAATGTGTTTCTTGATCGCACAGTTGGAGAGCGATCGCAACTAGTCGGACGAGCACAAGTCTTGTGGACACCGACACCAGAATGGAACGTCTCATTTAACACTTACGCTAACTATACCGATAGTGGCAATCCTACCTTTGTCCCCCGCAACAGTGAAGATCCCTTTAAAAGTGAGCAAACAGTTGATGGTCATGCGCGAGTTAGTAATGATACCCAAGCTTTAAAAGTTAACTATGACGGTACAGATTTCCAATTTACCTCAATTACAGCACGGCGCTTTACTAATCAAGATAACTTTTTAGGAGATAACGTCCCTCGGCGCGACTTTCTGCGGCAGATTATCGGTATAAATTCTACAGTCTGGTCACAGGAAATCCGGTTTCAGTCCCCAGAAAGTGCTGACCGTTTACGCTGGCTTTTAGGTGGATACTATGAATCTCGTGAATTTAATGCTAACAATGATACGCTTGAATACACAGAAACTGGAGCCGCAGCTTTTGGCTTATTTTCCCCAGGACGCGATCGCGTGATTGCAGAACAGTTTCGTAATACCTACGCGGTTTTCGGACAGCTAGATTATAAACCAATTGAACCTTTAACCCTATTTGCTGGTCTGCGCTATGAATCTTCTAATATCTCTCTAGATCGCCAGCGTGTCTTTGAAATTCCCAATGGCGGAGTCATCCCTAGCAGTCCCGAACTGCGGGGGGCTGATCAGAAAAGCGATGAATGGATTCCTCGATTTGGTTTGCAGTATCAATTCAACCCAAATTTAATGGCCTATGGCACAATCTCCAAAGGTTATCGACCAAGCGGATTCAACTACCGCGCCGACACCGAAGACACACGCCGATATGGAGAGGAAAAATCTTGGACTTACGAAATCGGTTTAAAGTCTTCCTGGCTGGACAATCGATTAACAGCAAATTTGTCGGTATTTCATACCAATGTCGATGGTTATCAAGTTTTACTAACTGATGACTTCGGGTTTTTCCGCAACGTCGCCAATGCTGATGTCAACATCACCGGAGTCGAATTTGAGCTTAAAGCCACTCCTGTACAAGGACTAGATTTAATTGGCTCGGTTGGCTATGTAGACAGTAGATTCCAAGATTATAGAAATCCATTTACTGGTGCGAATTTTAGTGACAATCGCGTTCCCCTCTCACCAGAATTTACCTACAATTTAGCAGCTCAATATCGTAGTCCTGGTGGAATTTTTGCTCGTTTAGAATTACGCGGTTACGGTACAAATTATTTTGATGATGCCAATCAAATTAAGCAAGATCCATTCGCATTAGTAAATGCTCGTATTGGTTACGAAGGGCCTAATTATGGCATTTATTTATATGCAAATAACTTGTTTGATACTCGCTATATTACTTCTGGATTCTTTTTCCCACCACCAAATGTGACGGCGGGATTTGGTGATCCGGTGACTTATGGTATACAATTCCGTGCCAATCTTTGAAACAAAACTTAATTCGTAGCGAATTGTCCTTAGAAATACTCTGCGTTCCTCTGCGCTGCCTCTGCGCCCCTCTGCCTTTAAAAACGCTACGATCTCGGTTTCAAAAAGGCGTTACCCTGCTCTATCTTATGCTTTATTATAAACTGATTTTGCTTGCTACTCTTTATACTTCTCAGTTTATTCCTACCACATTTTTTCTTCAAACATTACCTGTTTTTATGCGACAACAAAATATGTCGCTTGAGGGAATTGGATTTTTGGGTTTTTTAATCATTCCTTCCGGCTTAAAGTTTCTGTGGTCGCCATTAATTGACCGTTACCGTATAGGGAATTTAGGACATTATCGTGGTTGGATTATTTGTTTTCAATTGTTGTTAGCATCAATTATATTTTTCAGTGCTTTTATTGATATTCAAAATAACTTGATTAGCTTGCTCATTTGTATGTTTTTGGCGTGTTTGTTCTCTGCTAGCCAAGATATTGCTACTGATGCATTGGCGGTAAATTTGCTCGAACCTCAAGAACGAGGATTAGGTAATGCAATTCAAGCTGGGGGAAATTTTTTTGGGGCGATTATTGGCGGTGGTTGGGCGCTGATTCTGTTAGAAAAAGTGGGATGGCGATATAGTCTAATTGCAATGTCGGTTTTCATGCTGCTCAATTTAGTACCTACTTTGCTTTATAGAGAACAAGCGATCGCCAAGTCAAAAGTTAACAAATCTTATTTCCAAGCATTTATTCGCTTTTTCTCTCGCCCGAAAATGCTACCGTGGCTTTTCGTTGTTCTACTGTATATGGCGGGTGAAAGTATCACGACTACCATGATTCGTCCGCTTTTGGTAGATAAGGGTTTGTCTTTATCAGACATTGGCTGGTTATTGGGTGTAGTTAGCTACAGCGCCCGCATTGCTTTAGCCTTGGTTGCTGGAGTGATGATTACACGCTTGGGACGCAGGCGTTCTTTAATTTTGTTTGGACTTATAGCGGCTTTTACTGCACTCTTGTATATCTTACCAGCTATCGACGTTGCCAGTTTACCTGTGCTGTATGCGGTGTGTATTCTAGTCAGTGGCACTCAAAGTATGGCCTATACAGCCTTGCTTAGTGCCATGATGGATAAAAGCGATCGCGCAACTGCTGCTACTGATTATACTATTCAAGTTTCAGTCATGTTCTTAGGTGGAATTGCTGCCACTGTTCTCAGTGGAATTGTTGCTCAACAGACGGGTTACACTATCACATTTATCATCAGTGCAGTTGTGAATTTATTAAGTGTGTTTTTCATTATTAAGTTTATTGTCGATTAAGCTAATATTTATTCTCTTTTTTGAGTACGATCAATCTCCTATTTGCAATAAATAAAAACCGCTAAAATTGGAATAGGCAGAGAAGTAGCCAGGGTTTCTAAGCTAACTTTTTTAATGGATTGTAGAAGATTAATTAGAATTTGGAGCAACAGATATTCGCCAGAATTCAGATTAATTTGTAGGTGTGTTTGGTAGAATAGAGGCAACATTATCAATAAATAGGTCTTCTTGACAAAGGGAGACCTATTTT
>NZ_JACAEU010000143.1:0-45145 GCF_013388695.1 Fischerella sp. | reverse complement strand
GGCAGGATGCCCCGAAGTTTGCCGGAAAGAACATCTCCCCGGCAACTTCTCTCCACCCCACAAGAGATTTGTTGTTCTTGTGGGGTGGGCGTCTCGCCCGCCCTATTTTTACTTTATTTCTGTCTATCTACTTAACTTTATTTACAATTTTTTGGGCTAAAAACCAGAGTCCCTTTGAATTTAATTACCAAATATTATTAGCAATTAAGATGTGTTCGCCCTGGCGGCATAGTGCAGTATGCGATCGCTCCATTTATCAGCGTGCTTCCCAGTCTGGACAATCTACTGTTAATTCTGGATGCACTGCACAAGGCAACAAATATTTGCCACTGTAGAATTTACAGTTTCGGCATTTTGAGTATTTTGAGTATGGAGAAGAACTCTTGATTCTGTAGCTGTGCTGTTCCTCGAACTCTAGCTGTGAGTGACCGACTGCCTTATCATACATCGCTGCTAAGAAAGCCGAACCCGTCAATCCGATGAGACCAATACCACTAGTAACCGCGCCTACTTTCAAAGATTTTTCTATGAGTTGCCTATAAGGTTGAAGAAATTCCTCAGTTACCAGAAAACTATAACTTGTTAGCCCTACTGTACATATCAAAATTCCTGGCAGGAAGATTGTGAAATAACAAAAGTATTCCATCTTTGGTAATAAGCACTCTCTAATCCAATTCATAGAAACCTCGCCACATTTCCTCACAACAACTTTGTGGATGAGAGATATAAACGTTTCAGAATGTACTTACTAGGTAGACGCAGTTTCAAGCTTTGCAATCCCGATATCCGATAAAATCTACTTATTGCTGCTGTTGAGCGGCGATCGCACCTTACCACATGCATCATTGTGGTGCCAAGCCAAAAAATAGCCCCCTATTGGGGGCATAGTCGATTAATATTGAGTGTTCTTACTTAAGCATTGCCTCATTCTTCTTGTTTCGGAATTTCGGGTCATTATGCAGGGTTTGTTTGCACTCTTTTTTGGAGTAGGTTAATAATTGCAGCTTTTTCTAAGATTCCCACCAGTACTCCATTGTCGCGAATCACAGGCAGTGCAGATAATTTTTGTCCTTCGAGTAGCTGTACTACTTCCAACAAGGGTTGATCGGATTTTACAGTGCTAGACACCTCGATTGGTCGCATGATTTCCCTAACTAGAGTTTCTGACCACAGTGCAGTAGGGATGGAACGGATGTCATTAACATTTACTGCTCCCAGTAATTGCCCGCTATCATCTGTTACTAAGAACCGACGCCAGTTTTGTCCATTTAAGATTTGCTCATCGGCAAACTCTCTGAGGGTAAGATTGGCAGATACTACCGGACTATTAACTGTGACTGCGTCTGCTGCTGTCAATCCTTGCAGTTGTTCTTGGACTCTAGCAAACTGAGCCGCATTACCAGCATTTTGCAGTAAAAAGAAACCGATTAACAAGTTCCAGAAGTTAGCAAAGCTGCCAAAGAATAGTAGCGGAAGTAAACCAGAGGCGATCGCCACCCAACCAAAGATTTGTCCAACTCGGCTGGCAAAAACCACACCTTTATAAGGATTACCCGTAATTTTCCATACTGCTGCTTTCAGTATATTTCCGCCATCCAAAGGCAAGCCTGGAATTAGGTTAAACAGCGCTAATGCCAAGTTAATATAAGCTAGCAAACCAAGAATCGCTGCTAATGGGCCAGATGCGGCAGTGGCAAAACCAATTGCTGTAAATATACCGAATAGCACCAAACTAACTAAAGGGCCAGCGATCGCTACCCAGAAAGCTTCAGCTGGGGTTTCCGATTCTTTTTCTAAGCTTGCCAGCCCGCCAAATATAAACAATGTAATTGATTTGACATCTATTTTCTGGCGAATGGCAACAAAGCTGTGTCCTAATTCATGGGCAACAACAGAGCTAAATAACAATAGCGCCGTCATCAATCCTAGTAGCAAAGCCAATCCCCCGCCTAATTGGGGAAATTGCGCCGCTAGTCCATTGCTATAACTCCAAGTCACCAAACCTAAGACAAAGAACCAGGACGGATGGATATAAAAGGGAATCCCAAAGAGGTTGCCAACGCGAATCGTGCCATTCATGTCGTTTACCTTCGATTTTTCAGCTTTGAGAAGTTTTTTCACTTCTCTTGATGCCTCTATCGTAACGAAATGTTAAGCACTTTTAATCTTGTTAACTGTAGTGGTGTCCGTCCCTTTAGGTGTGGTTATGCGACTTTTGTTAAAATCGCGTCTTCTGTGGCATAGTCGAGCAACCACGGTGCCGCAAACTGCTGCGGTTGTTGGGGTGAATGATTCCACTGCCAATTAATGGTTCGTTGCAATGCTTCATCTAGTGAAACAATTTCCTCATATTCCAACTCTTGACGGATACGAGTTGAGTCTACAAGCCAATCTTGTTCTGTGTTTACGGGTAACTTCCACTCTGGTGGTAACTGGCTTTTGGGTACGACAACAACTTTACCTTGCCATTGTGCAATTTTCCCGACTCTGGTAACGCGTTCAGCTTCAGTAAGTACTTCTACATCAGCAACATGATAAATGCGATTGGCTGCGCGTTCATTTGTCGCTGCTAGGGCGATCGCATAGCCTATATTCTCCACATAACCGTAGGAACCACGCCATCTAGCGATACTCTCTTCCAAGAGGATCGCAGAACGGCGATCGCCCATCCTTTGCAAGTATGGAAACAGGCGGTTGAGTGGATCGTTTTCACCGTATACCATTGGCAGGCGTACAATTGTGCCGGGTAAGTCGGGGTTTGCCATCACTACCCGTTCCACCAGAATCTTTTCATAATCTACTGGTGCATCAAGGGGTCTAATTGGCATTTCCCGGAATGGATACAATGAGGAGCGTAGGGGCGAATCTTCAGTAAGTGGTACAGGTACAACCTCAGATTCCTTGCCTAAAATCACCCCATAGGCACGATACACATCCATACTACCGATCGCAACAACACGCTGGGCAATACCTGCAAATGTGTTCATCAGCGTGAGTGCGTCTTGTTCTGTATAAGCAACCATATCTACCACGACTTGGGGTGAAAGCTGCTGAAACTTGCTTTTCATTTCAACAAGCTGAGAGCGATCGCCCAAAATGTCATCCACATCTGGTGGTAAGTTTGCCTTAGTTTTTCCCCGATGAAATACACTCACTTCATGACCCATTGCGATCAAGTGACGAACTACAGGGGGGCCAATAAAATTAGTGCCGCCAATGATGAGAATTTTCATGGTTGGTATCCTTTATTTTATCTTCCATTCCACTGCTGTTTATTGATATCAGAATTGGTTGCAGATTGAAGAGATGCAGATGTTTTCAGGATGATACTGTCAATTAATCCGTATTCTTTTGCTTCTTCAGCACTCATGAAAAAATCGCGCTCTGAATCCATTTCAATCTTTTCTATTGATTGACCAGTATTAGTAGCGAGTATCCTGTTGATTAATTGACGGAAATACAAAATTTCTTTGGCTTGTATTTCAATATCAGATGCTTTTCCTTGAGCGCCTCCTGATGGTTGATGAATCATAATCCGAGCATTAGGTAAAGCATATCTTTTACCCTTAGTTCCAGAAGAAAGCAAGAACGATCCCATTGAGGCAGCAGTACCGATACATACAGTACACACGTCTGAACGAATTTGGTTCATAGCATCGTAAATAGCCATTCCTGCTGTCACTGAACCTCCAGGGCTATTGATATACAATGTGATATCTCGCTCTGGATCTTCGGCGTCGAGAAATAGCATTTGTGCAACGATGAGGTTAGCTGTCTCGTCGGTAACTTCGCCTCGCAAAAAGATAATTCGCTCTGCAAGTAAGCGCGAATAAATATCTAATGCTCGTTCGCCTCTTTCTGATGGTTGAATAATAATTGGGATGCTGGGTTGAGTTGGAGTGTTCATAACTGGTATCTCCAAAAAATAGAAATCGGTTGTTTTAAAATTTGTCTGACCAAAGCTTGTAATGTTGCCAAGCTTCTGTCGTATCCACCTCTGGCATATGCTTTTCTACCAAAGTAAATGTTTCTTCAATCAGTTCACCTAAGTGACTAACAGCAATTTCAGGAGACTCACGAAAAATCTGCTTGTCCGCGAGCAACAGAACCACCAACTCCAATTGCTTTCACTTTTGGATTAGCTAAGTATGTAGCTGCGTTTTTTTGCGCCAAGGCAAGCAATTGTTTACTGGCGTCGTTCATTTTGTTATTCAGGCTGGTATTGAAACGCAGAGGTACGCAGAGGAAAGCGCAGAGGGGCGCGGAGTTTTGGTATGTGTGAGTTTAATTTGCTACTAAAATTTTTGGCAGTTTTTCATTCAGTCTGTATTCCCATCCACCATTGAAAAAAGAACTGAGAATGAGGCTATCTAAGGTCTCATACTTGCCGCTGGGTATTGATGGGAATATAGTGTTGCGATCGCTCGGTGCTAGTGTCTGCGTTACCGTTGAAGACTCATGCATGAATTTACCTTGCCACGGTTGGGAAAGGTTTCTTGATTGATGTAGAGACGTTGCATGCAACGTCTCTACAAGTTCGTGCCTCAATCCTTTATGTTCAAGTTGAAGTTTAGTACCGCCATCTACAGGTTTAAGTGTCCAGGTAACAATTGAAGGCTGGCACATCATACTGTCTTGCCAAGTGAAGGCAAGCCGTTTTGGCTCGTCGAGTTCAATCACTTCACAGTCTATATTTTCTCCTAGCCCTGGCAATGTTGAATGCACAAATCGGAATTTATGCCCCAAACGCGGCTCAAAGTCGTTTTCCATTAGCCAGGCTGCTAACGCCTGACGGTTGGTGAGTACTTGCCAAACCCGCTGGGGTGGATAGGGATAGAATGCTTCTATATTCAAGTTTCGGAGCATGAATTTTCCTCCAAGTAATTGCCTAGGGCATCTAGTTTTTCTTGCCAGAATTGCTCGTAATCAGCAATCCAGTTAGATATTTGCTTCAGTGGCTCCGGATTTAGCCGATACAGGCGCTGTCGCCCTGCTTTCCGCATTTGTACTAGGCCTGCTTCACAAAGAACCTGTAAGTGTTGAGAAATAGCTGGCAAGCTCATAGCAAATGGCTCAGCCAGTTGTTTGACTGGTTGCTCACCAGTACGTAACAGATCCAATATCGCCCTGCGTGTGGGATCTGCGATCGCCACAAAAACATCGGCACTGGCAGCAGGTCTACTCATTCAAATTAACCATATATTTAAGCAAACGCTTAACTATTGATATAGTACATAAGCAATTGCTTAAATGTCAACATCGCCAATGACATTAATAGCTGTCTTTAGCCAATCAATGTAAGTTTGTTCTCTGCGGATCGCCAATTCTAGTACGAGTCTTTGCATCATCTGCTCACGACTCGCACAGCGATCGCCGAGTGCTGGTAAATCAATCTTTTCGCACTCAGTCAGCTTTTCAATATGTGCAGCTAACTGCTGTTCTAGCAGTTGAATGATGGCTTCATTAGGTAACTGTGCTGCGAAAAATAACTGCATGAGCAACGGTTCTCGTATCGTTGGCAAAGGCTGAGGACATTGAAGCCAACGGATTAATTCGGCTTTTCCTGCTTCAGTCAGACTGTAAACCTTGCGATTAGGGCGATCGTGCTGAATCTTAACGGTGCAAGTAACCCAACCCTGCTCAACTAGTTTATCGAGGGTTCTGTAAATCTGTGCCTGATCGGCAGGCCACAAGTGAGCAATACATCGATCAAAGCAGCTTATTTTTAGGTCATAGCCCGTCCTTTCTTCTTGCTGAAGAAGACCCAAAATTGCATGTGCTAGCGACATAGACGGTTTTCCGAAACTAAATTAGGGGAAGCTCTCTCTGTTACTTCTTATATAGTTTTATAATATATGATTAATCAAATATATGATTTATCTAGCACTATTGATGACAGTGTGCTTGGACAAAAACTCAAAGCCCAGAATCAAACGGATTTTTGATATTTGACCCCGCGCAGCGGTATTAGTGTAGATAATGAGCATGTGGGAGATGGGCAGATGGTAATATTTGCACAAGATGGTGAGGAAGTGGCGATCGCCAATCCATTAGATGCGAAATCACCCTTGGATGTGCTGCTCATCGCTGGCGTACCACTCAACGAACCAGTTGTTCGCTACGGTCCATTCGTGATGAATACCGAAGCAGAAATTATTCAAGCCATAGAAGATTATCGTAACGGGAGGATGGGTTACATTGACTTCTAACACACTTCTACAAAGAATACATCAACATCAATACCTGCGTGATTTGAGAAACAAATTGCTGCACCTTCATAAGATGCTACTTGATACAGAACGCATCACCTACGAACAGGTGCGGGGACGAGTATCGAGCGGAGAACTTCTTCAACTCGTGATTGAGCATGAACAATTTGCTTGGTTACATCGCATTTCTGAGCTTGTTGTACAAATTGATGAAATGCTAGAAGCAGATCAACCGATATTGCTGGATGACATCCAAAATGTGATTGCCAATGTCCGCACGCTGCTCACACCACAAGAAGCAGGGAATGGGTTTGCAAGAAAATACTACGCTGCTCTCCAGCGTGAACCTAACGTTGTGTTGGCACACGCACAGGTAACAGAACTGCTTGCATCCAAGTAAATCAGGCAAAGTAAAGCATTATAATACGCACCGTGAAGTACCTCGCGGTGCTTTTCCATATAAACCCAGTAAATATCCGGTTAAAATTTAAGTCGTATACTCGGCATTAATCTTGACATAGTCATAACTCAAGTCACAACCCCAAGCTTTGCCGGAACCATGACCATTGCCAATACTAACCGAGATTATCACTGGATTGTCTACCTGCTGCTTCTGAACAGTGCTGCGATCCACTGATAGATCGTTGCTCATATTTGTGGCAATTGCATCATTTGGCAAAGAAGAATCCGCTGCTGTTTTTTTCAGATATTCACTTGCTGCTTTACGATCAAAAGCTAAGGGTTGACCATTCTCCATCATCAAGAAATTCCCTAGCTGAATCCTCAAGTTTTCTTGTTCAAACAACACACCTGCACGTCCAGCGGCGGCGGCGATGCGTCCCCAGTTGGGATCGCGTCCAAAGATTGCAGATTTGACCAGAGAAGAACCTGCTATGGTTTTGGCAACTTGGCGGGCTGCTTGTTCATCGTGTGCGCCAGTTACTTGCACTTCAATTAAACAAGTTGCACCTTCGCCGTCACGAGCGATCGCTTTTGCCAAATGCTGGCAAACTGCTGTTAACATTGCCTCTAATTTTTCCGCTTCGTGTCCCGTTTCCATAATTGCAGGGGTGCGGGATTCACCGTTGGCAAGACCAATTAAGCTATCGTTGGTACTGGTATCGCCATCAACGGTAATAGAATTAAAGCTTCTATCAGCTGCCCTGCTTAACATCTGCTGCCAAAGATGGGGCGAAACTGCTGCATCACAGGTGACAAATGCTAGCATAGTTGCCATGTTGGGATGAATCATCCCGGAACCTTTGGCAATTCCGCCGATTCGCACCGGGCGATCGCCTATTGTTGTTTCTAGCGCGATAGATTTTGTCACTAAATCTGTAGTAATAATTGCACTTGCGGCGGCATCAGAGCCAGTTTCTGATAGTGCTGCTACTAGTTGGGGAATTCCTGCTTTCAGCTTATCCATTGGTATGCGCTGCCCAATTACCCCAGTCGAAGCGAGTAGCACAGATTCTGACGGAATGTTAAGTGCGTGGGCTACTGCCATAGCAGATTCTAGCGCATCTAACCAGCCCTGCTCACCCGTAGCAGCATTTGCCTGTCCAGCATTGCAGAGAATGGCACGGGCACTATGCTTAGCTTGTAAGCGTTGGCGGCAATAATCCACGCACGCTGCTCTCACATGGCTGGTTGTGAATACTCCTGCTGCGATCGCTTCCACATCTGATAATATCAATGCCAAATCCGGCAATCCCGAAGGTTTCAATCCAGCCGTAATTCCAGCCGCCCGATACCCTCTTGGTGCTGTCACACCACCAGTAATTTCCTGCCAGTCTGCCATGATTTTTCCCCCACGACTATTACTCGGCTGACTGGCGATTATATCAAGCTTTTGTTATTTGTTCTCTGTTGTTTGTTGTTTGTTCCTAACAACCACCAACTACCACCTACCAACAAAGAAAAAAAGAGAGCTTTTGGGCAGCTCTCCAGATCATCAGGGTGCATCTATTTAACATATTATACTATGTTAGGGATGTGGGGCAATACACCTCAGTTAATTTTATTTGTGCTGAAAGTTCTTGGAAAAATTTCTGAACTACCTGCAAACATGAAATTGTTACCAAATCATCACCAAATGAATGCACGCAGCAGGGATAGTAAGAGCAAATTAGAAGCTAGATTTTTTTGATAGTTGCTAAATCATAGCGTAATAGCAAAAATTCCAAAAAAAAGAGAGCTTTTGGGCAGCTCTCCAGATCATCAGGGTGCATCTACTTATCATATTATATCATTTTTGTTATGTGGGGCAAGACCCCTTACTGAGTTTTTTATTAAAATCTTCTTAAAAAATCTCCGTATAAGCACGATCAGCAAGAGGGGGATTTTCTTTGTCATTTTAATCCCTCAAACATACTTAATCAACAACCCGAGTAACAACCCATACTATTTTGGATTGTGAAAGCCTTGTTTAATGAGTATTTCAGCGCTTTATCTATCGCATTCATTTTGGGGATTGGTGATTAGGTATTAGTGATTGGGGATTGGGTACTGGGTATTGGGTACTAGGTTCCTAATCCCTAGTCCCCCTTCGGGTACTCTACCTTGAGCCGCCCACAAGGGGCGCCTACGCCACTTTCCCCTATAGGCAAAAGCCAAGACGGGAAGTGGTCTCACCAGTCCCTAATCTCCAGTCCCCTTTAAATTGGTACTCTTACAAAAAAAGAGAGCCACTTGGGTAGCTCTCCAGATCATCAGGGTGCATCTAGATAGCACAGTATAGCATTAGAGCGATGAGGGGCAAGACCCCTTTTTAAGTTGCGAATATGCTTTTAGACTGCATATTTCTTGGTATAGGATGTCCAGAGTCCAGAGTCCATAGTCAAAAAACCCTGGACTCTTGACTCTTGACTCTTGACTTCCGCCTTGCGGACTTAAGCATTTAGCTTTTTCTCCACCAATTCGTTAGTCAACTTGGGATCGGCGCGTTTGTTGGTTTTTTTCAGAACTTGCCCGACAAAGAAGCCTTTGAGATTAACGTTACCGTTACGATATTTTTCTACTTCTTTGGGATTGGCAGCTATCACTTCATCGATGATGGGTTCTAGCACCCTGGGATCTGCGATTAACTCTTGACCTGCGAAAGCTTTCTCAGGAGAAACACCACTCAACAAATCGGTCAACTTTTGTTTAGCTTGGGCATTGCTAATTTTGCCCTTTTCGATCCGACTGATGACATCAGCGAGATTGGTAGGAGTGAGGGCAATATCGGTGATGCTGAGTTTATTTTTGTTGAGGTAAGCAGCGATATCTTGAGTAATCCAGTTAGCAGCTGCTTTGGGATTAGCACCCGCTGCGATCGCCGCTTCAAAATACTCAGCAGTAACGCGTTCCTCTGTTATAACTCGCGCATCGTAGGTTGAAAGACCCAACTCATCTTCGTAGCGACGGCGTTTTTCGGCTGGAAGTTCCGGTAGTTGAGTTCGCCACTCTTGTAATTGTTCATCTGAGACTTCGATTGGTGCTAAATCAGGTTCGGGGAAGTAGCGATAATCGCTAGAACCTTCCTTACTCCGCATACTGACTGTGCGCTGAGTACCTTCTTCCCACAGGCGGGTTTCTTGCACGATTCTTTCACCAGCTTCTACAGCTGCGATTTGGCGTTCAATTTCGTATTCAATCGCTTTTTGAATGGCGTTGAACGAGTTCATGTTTTTAATTTCTACCTTCGTGCCAAACTGCTTTTGACCGACAGGACGCACAGAAATATTCACATCGCAGCGCAGCGAACCTTCTTGCATGTTGCCATCGCTGACACCGAGATAACGCATAATCCGGCGTAATTCTTGGGCGTATTCAGCAGCTTCTTGTCCAGAACGCAAATCCGGTTCCGAGACAATCTCTATCAACGGTACACCAGCACGGTTGTAGTCTACCAAAGAATAGGCAGAACCGGAAAGGCGATCGCTACCTGCGTGTACCAGTTTGCCTGCATCTTCCTCCATGTGCAAGCGAGTGATGCCAATTCTTTTACGGACGGGGTTTCCATCCTCATCTACCAACTCAATTTCTAACCAGCCGTGTTCGGCAATGGGCAAATCGTACTGAGAAATTTGATAATTTTTGGGAAGGTCAGGATAAAAATATTGTTTGCGATCAAATTTGCTATATTTGGCAATTTGACAGTTCAGTGCCAAACCTGCTTTAACGGCGTATTCTAGTACCTTTTCGTTGAGTACGGGTAACACACCCGGCAAACCCATGCACACCGGATCGATGTTAGTATTGGGGTCAGCCCCGAATTCTGTGGAGCTAGTAGAAAAAATTTTGGTTTTGGTACTCAGCTGACAATGGGTTTCTAGACCAATTATTGCTTCGTACTCAGTTTTGACGGTCGTAGCAGAAGTCATAAAAACACAAATTATGGCTAATCCTCATTTAGGCTACTATTGTAGACTGCTATGGACTTGGTCTGAATACGGTTGTTTGGGTGGAAGCAAAAGAAGATATGTTCTAAATTCTGGCGTTGCTGAATCAAAATATGAATGATGCGATCGCATCCGTAGTAGGAAGGAGTGGATGCGAACAGGCTAACCCAAATGCTTCCGCCTGCTGGAGTGAGGATGCAGCATGAACCAATTCGCTTGTGTGGCGCTTGTTATGCTCAAGAGCCGTGTCACCTTATGAAGTGGAAGTTTAAGTCAAAGGGAGGGTGCGATCGCCACTATTTGCGGTTAAGCACAGAAACGTGAAGCCAATAGCCAATTAGGAGAATCTGAGTTAGGGCAGTATGTAGACCGATTGTTAGCTCAGGCTATCGTGGCGATCGCTCAAACCTACAGAGCTAGCAGTATTGTAGAGAGACTTAATTAGCTTGATTAGCTTGACGACACTAATTTGTCACCAATGACAAACAATAAGTCACTGTACAAACAACTATGGACGTAACTGGATTCGAACCAGTGACCTCTACGATGTCAACGTAGCGCTCTAACCAACTGAGCTATACGTCCGTACTTTTCCTAGTATAACATAGATTTACCTAAAAAAGCAACTTCCACTGTTTTGTTTTCTCTTAGAAAACGAAAACCACAAATTATTTATTGTCCCCAGATATACTTTATATAATTTTCATCTACTTATTTAGCTAGCATTTCATATAGAATCTAGACAAAATCTTACTTTGAGCAGATAGCGATTTCCTAACAACAAATCTACTTACGTAAATCTTTGATGAAGTGAGGTACAAGTCATTGATTTTAATTACTTGAACAATAAGACTTACTTCTGTAGTTTCAACAACTATAAGCGCAAACATTGCTAGCGCTTCAGAAATGATAACAATTTCAAAACTTTTAGCTGGAATTACTGCGATCGCCAACCTTGTTCCTTGTAACAGGTGTTTTTGCGTGCTATTTCCCAGCAGCTAGCGGATCTCGCTCCAGGGTAAATCTACCAATAATTGTTGCCCATTCACAGGAGTGATTTGAATGACAAAATTTCAAATTAGAAAGAGATTACGTCAGGCTACAGCTAAGGGGAAAACTGTTTTTCTTGGTTTGGGAACCGTCTCAACCGTGGTGACGCTGGGTGTATTGTCTCCATCTACATCTTTCGCTGCCACTATTGTTAGTACCGAACTAGTACTCTCTGTTGACGTTTCTGGGAGCGTTAATAGCAGTGAGTTCAACTTACAGCGACAAGGTTACGCAAACGCATTTAGGAATCCCACAATTCAGGAGCAAATCGCAGCCTTGCCAGGAGGTATTGCAACAACTTTATCCTATTGGGGTAGTAATGCAGAACAGTCTTTACCTTGGTTCCATATCACTGATGCTGCTAGTGCTAATGCTTTTGCTGATGCAATCGCAGCTACTACAAGACCATTTTCTGGTGCGACTGGTATTGCTAATGCCATTGACTTTGCGAAGAATCTCCTCGACACAAACGATTATGATGGCAACAGAAAAGTAATTGATGTGTCTGGTGATGGAAGGGATAATGTTTCCGGTCTTGCAAAGCTTCAAGCCGCACGAGATAACGCAGTTAACGCTGGGGTTGTTATCAATGGTTTACCAATCTTAAATGATGAGCCAGACCTTGATAAATACTACCAAGACAACGTGATCGGGGGTTCAGGTTCCTTTACAATTCCAGCAAATGACTTCTCAACCTTTGAGAAAGCTGTAACAAAGAAAATAGGACGTGAAATTGTCGAATCTAAACCAGAAGTCCCGGAACCCTTAACTATCCTCGGCTCCCTCGCCGCTGGTAGTATGGGTGTAGCTCTGCGCCGGAAAAAGATGCAACAAAGCAAAAGTGTAGAGAAAGCTTAAGCTGATTTTTCTGTTTTCATCTGTTTTCAAAGCTGAGAAATACCAATAACTTAAGGTTGAGGGCGAACCGTTTTTTGGTTCGTCCTGTTTCTGAACAGCCTTAGTAACTTCACCTAAGTTTTAATTAGTCGTTATTCTTAATGAGTATAAGCTCAATCAACTTATGCACTTTTGCGATAGAAACAAAAAAGAATACACGAGGAGCGATCGCACTCTATGGCGAATAAAACGCTTGGACTGGAAAAACATCTTTATGACTACTTGCTCTCAGTATCTCTGGGAGAACCAGAAGTTTTGAGCAAACTGCGCCAAGAAACAGCACAGCATCCCATGGCCGCAATGCAGATTGCACCTGAGCAGGGACAGTTTATGGCGTTGTTGGTGAAGTTAATAGGAGCAAAGAAAACTTTAGATATCGGTGTATTTACGGGTTACAGTTCTCTGGTGGTAGCATTGGCATTACCACCAGATGGCAAAATCATAGCCTGTGATATTGATGAAGAACCTACGTCAATAGCCCGTCGCTACTGGCAGCAAGCAGGTGTAGCAAATAAAATTGACTTGCATATTGCCCCAGCCCTAGAAACTCTAGAAAAATTGCTGGCAGCAGGAGAAGCAGAAACATTTGATTTTGCCTTCATTGACGCTGATAAAAGCAACTATGATAACTATTACGAACTAGCTTTGCAACTTGTGCGTCGGGGAGGGCTGATTGCGATCGATAATGTGCTGTGGTCAGGTCAAGTTGCAGATCCCCAAGTGCAGGATAATAGAACTAAAAAAATTCGTGCTTTGAATCAGAAGTTGCATCAAGACCAAAGAGTAACTATCAGTATGCTGCCAATTGCTGATGGGTTGACATTAGCAATGAAAAATTAACAATCAGAAATCAAACATTTTGCGTCATTTTATACAAATAACTCTGCGAGCCTCTGCGAAAACCTCTGCGAGCCTCTGCGTTTAATTAAACCTAGCTTTGCCCCCTTTTTGCTTGTCTTTGCTTTTCCTCCTGACGTTTTCTCTTCTCCTCGGTGAGACTATCAAAACAGTGCGGACAACAAACTCCTTCTTCGTACTTTAGAGAAGTCTTGTCAGCTTCTGAAATCGGATATCCACAACTAGCACACATTTCATAGGAACCAGGTTCCAAACCGTGAGCAACTGCAACCCGTTCATCAAAAACAAAACACTCCCCATCCCACAAACTTTCTTCTGCTGGGACTTCCTCTAAATATTTGAGAATGCCACCTTTGAGGTGATAAACCTCTTGAAAACCTTGAGAGAGCATAAAAGACGAAGCTTTTTCACAGCGAATACCACCGGTACAAAATAGCGCTACCTTTTTGTGCTTGCTGGGATCGAGGTGTTTGCGAACATAATCTGGAAATTGCCGAAATGAGTCTGTATTGGGATTTTGCGCTCCTTGGAAAGTGCCAATACTTACTTCATAATTATTGCGGGTATCAACGATCGTTACTTCCGGATCGGCAATGATGGTATTCCAATCCTTGGAATTAACATAAATACCTACTTGTTCATTGGGATCAATATCAGAGATTCCAATAGTGACAATTTCTTTTTTGAGGCGCACCTTCATGCGCTCAAACGGGGGTAAGTCAGCAGTAGACTCTTTGTGTTCCAAGTCGGCAAAACGGGAATCGGAACGCAGAAAAGCTAATACTGAGTCAATACCCTCACGAGAACCCGCTATTGTAGCGTTGATACCTTCTTGTGCTAGCAGAATAGTTCCCTTGATGTCTTGGGCTTGACAGTAAGACAGCAAAGGCTGTTGTTTCTCGGCAAAGTCTGGCAGCTTGACAAATTTATAAAATGTAGCAACAACTACGCTCATTTCTGACTTTTTCTCCCTTCTTCAGGACAATCACCCACAAGAGGATGTTTGAGAAGTATTAGATCTCCCCAAGCCACCCTTGAAAAGGGCATTGCCCATACGTATTTTTGAATCGTCCTCCTTGAAAACTACGTCTTTATCGCAGTGGAGGCTATTTTCAATACACCAATGACCGCGAATACCACGACTCATATCTTGTGCTGGGTGAATTAGGCCTCAACACTTGCAATTTTACCAGAAACTTAGCGAGAGCATGAAAGCCCCTGAAAAACAGCCCTGCCGTGGCTAGGGAAATCGATACTTCCAAAAACAACTACGACAAATTAACCAACATCTCAATGAGTATTTGATTTTGCTCATCAGTGCCGACGGTAATGCGAAGCTTATCTTCCAAACCAGGATGCTTGAAGTAGCGCACCAAAATTCCCCGTTCTTTCAGTGCCAAATAAATTTCCTCTGCATTGCCCTTGGGGGGTTGTGCTAACAGAAAATTAGTTTGGGAATCCCACAACTTAAAGCCCAGTTGCTTGAGATCTACCGCCAGCTTCGCCCGTGAAGCCTTCACTTTTTGGACACATTCATTCTTATAGGCTTGATCGCGGATTGCTGCGGCCCCAACCAAACAAGCGATCGCATCAATATTGTAGCTATCTTTAACTTTAAATAAACCAGATAATAGCTGAGGATTGGCAATTCCAAAGCCTAGCCGCAAACCTGCTAGAGAATAACCTTTGGATAACGTGCGGATGACAATGACATTCTCAAATTCTTTTACTAACGGCAACGCTGTTTCGTCCGCAAAGTCAACATAAGCTTCATCAACCACCAATACACCTGATAACCTAGCTGCCAATTGGCGGAGATGATCAACTGGAACAGCATGTCCTGATGGGCTATTGGGGGATGCAACAAACGTCACCGCACCATTTGCCGCTACTAGTTCCTCAATTGGTAAGTGATAGTCATCTGGGTAAGGAATTTCCACATATTCTGCAGGCTGCATCTGTGCCAACGTCCGATACAGCACATAGGTTGGCATCGGATAAACCACCTTACGCCCCAACTCTGCACAGGCACGCATGACGATATTTAGTAAATCATCGCTGCCATTACTAACAATAATCCAGTCAACCGGAATCTCCAACACCTCGCTAACCGCTTTCCGAAAATCGTTAGCATAGGAATCTGGGTAACGCCGCAACCATTCACTATCTAGGTTACGCAAAACAGCGATCGCATCAGGTGAGGGTGGATAAGGATTCTCATTGGTGTTGAGCTTGATAATGTTTGTACCAGGCTTGGGTTGTTCACCGGGAACGTACCCAACCATCGCATCAACACTTGGGCGGAAGTAGGAAGTCATGAGGTATTTTCAAGGCCGAATGAGTATATAACTTTCATGAACGAGTATTAGAACTTTGTTGAACAGGGAGAAGAATTAACCCCGAATGATATTGGGTACTAGCACCATTATTTATATCCCCTAATTTTAATAATGGAGATTTCCCTATTCCCTGTTGCCCGTTAAGAGTTCCCTGTTCCCTTTTAAAAGCTGTACTCTTGAGGGGTGTCTGCTTCTTTCCTTCCATCTATAATTAATTCTTGCCCCCTGAAAGTTCGTTAACCATGTCGGAAGAAGATATCCGTGCCACGCGGCAGTCGAAAGTAGAACAGCTTAGACAGTTAGGGATGAATCCCTACGCCTATCGTTGGGAATCTACCCATCATACAGCGCAATTGCAGGAAAAATTTGCTGATTTGCCCAACGGTGAAGAAGTTGAGATTGATGTAGCAGTTGCCGGACGCATCATGGCGCGTCGCGTCATGGGTAAACTGGCTTTCTTTACCTTGGAAGATGAAACCGGCAAAATTCAGCTTTATCTAGAAAAAAATCGCATTCAAGAAGGTATGGCAGATATTGATACCGATGCCTTCAACCACCTCAAGCAACTCACAGATGTCGGCGACATCATGGGAGTCAAAGGGACAATTAAACGGACTGAAAAGGGCGAGTTATCAGTTTACGTTAAACAATATACAATCCTAACTAAATCCCTGTTACCCTTGCCTGATAAGTGGCACGGGTTGACGGATGTTGCCAAGCGTTACCGTCAGCGCTACGTAGACTTAATTGTTAACCCAGAAGTCAGACAAACTTTTCGCCGTCGCGCTCAAATCACCGCTGGTATTCGTAGATACTTAGAACAGCGTGATTTTCTGGAAATCGAAACCCCTGTTCTGCAAGCAGAAGCCGGAGGTGCAGAAGCACGTCCGTTTATTACGTACCACAACACGCTGGAAATGGAGTTATATCTGCGAATTGCGACAGAACTCCATCTCAAGCGGTTAATTGTCGGTGGTTTTGAAAAGGTATTTGAACTGGGGCGAATTTTCCGCAATGAAGGGATTTCTACCCGGCACAACCCAGAATTTACTATGATTGAGGTTTACCAAGCCTACGCCGATTACAACGATATGATGGCGCTGACGGAGGGAATTATTACCACCGTCGCCCAAGAAGTACTCGGTACGCTGCACGTAACATACCAAGACCAAGTGATTGATTTAACACCACCTTGGCGACGTGCAACTATGCACGATTTAGTGATGGAATACGCAGGTTTGGATTTCAACTCTTTCCAAACTCTGGAAGGAGCAAAAGCAGCATGTAAAAATGCTGGGCTAGAAGGTATAGAAAATTGCCATTCTCTTGGTAAACTCCTCAATGAAGCCTTCGAGCAAAAGGTAGAAGCAAACTTAGTTCAACCTACCTTTGTGATTGACTATCCTGTGGAAATTTCGCCACTGGCAAAACCGCATCGTTCTAAGCCTGGTTTGGTGGAACGTTTTGAGTTATTTATTGTTGGGCGAGAAACTGCTAACAGTTTCTCTGAACTTACCGATCCTATTGAGCAAAGGCAACGTTTAGAAGAACAAGCGGCGAAGAAAGCGGCGGGTGATTTAGAAGCACAAGGAGTAGATGAAGACTTCCTGGCAGCTTTGGAATACGGGATGCCGCCTACAGGTGGTTTAGGGATTGGCATTGATAGGTTGGTAATGTTACTAACCGACTGTGCCAGTATTAGGGATGCGATCGCTTTTCCCTTACTCAAGCCAGAAAAATCTGACTCGTCTTCAGAAACAACTACTTAGGTGTCCGCTTAAATACTTAAACTGTAGCCTAGGCTGGTAATAGGTGATTGGTGATTGGGGATTGGTGATTGGGAAAGAGCCTTGTTATAGTTCTTCCCCAGTCCCCAGTCCCCATCATGCATTTTCCTGTGTTGATGATTCTGGTTGATTAATCAACAACGCTACAGGGAATTTTTGTAAAATTTCCCGCACCCACAGGGTGTCTTCACCTTGCACTTGTTGCCCAGTAATTGCGTCATGCCAAATACCAGAGGAACCAGCAGGTGGAACAATGCGGGTTTCTTGCCACACCTGTTCGCCTAGGGGGTACTCGCCTTCTTTAACTAAAGAGGTGAGGAAACGAGGAGCGATCGCAACTATTTTCTTTTCTCCTAATTCCCTGGCAAATGCAACAATGTGGCTTTTTAAGCTACCTGCGAATGTTAATTTTACGTAAGCTCCCCGCTGGAATACATCCAAATTTTGCCGCCGTGCTTGCAGAAGTTGATAAGTCAAGAACAGCTTAATTCGTCCATCTTCTGGACTTTTCAACAGTTCGGCAATCAAATCTGATATATTTTCTGCCGCTTTTGCTTTAATGTCTTGCAGATATTCTTGCCGTATTTCAAAGTCTACCGGACGGCGGTTATCCGGATCTACCATACTTAGATCCCAAAGTTCTGTTCCTTGATAAATGTCTGGTAAACCTGGTGCAGTAACTTTCAGCAATGTCTGCGAAAGAGAATTTAAAATGCCGTAGAATTGAATTTTGCGCTGGAAGGGACGGAAAGCTTGGAGAAATGGGTTATTTTCAGGATCTTTCAGTACGCGATCGGCAAAATTCGTGAAAGCACTTTCATAGGCTGTATCCGGTTTTATCCATGCGGTGTGAACTTTTGCTTCGCGAATTGCTTTGATAATATATTGTTGAATCCGCTCTACAAAGCCTGGATACTCTTCATCTTTAAAAGGAAAAGCTCCAATCAGCGATTGATAAAAAAAGTACTCATCGTTAGGAGTTGGCATATCCCGTCCGCCCAGAGTTTCCTTATGCGGAGCATTGATTTCCCGCCACTGTTTGAGATTATTCTCCCACTCTTGCGGTATTTCTGATAGGACGTTAATGCGAGCGCGCATATCTTCACCACGTTTGGTGTCGTGGGTAGAAGTAGCGTTCATGGCATGGGGCCACTGAGAAAAACGCTGATGATTAAAGTTGTGGAAATCATCCAATGAAATACCAAAATGTGTGGGATGAGAACCCACTTCATTGAGTGAAATCAGGCGGTTGTAGACATACAAAACAGTATCTTCCACACCCTTCGCCATTAGTGGCCCGGTAAACTGCTGCAACCGCATCAGGAAACGCAACCATTGCTCCTGATCTTCCTGACTTAGATGTTCGTCAATGTCGAGAATGAGGAATTTTTCAATAAAGCTCAACTCGTTGAGGAAGTTGGGAATATTCTGTTTGGCTTGAGTCATTACTTGCTGTATATATTCCCGATCTGCTTTGCTAGCTCCAGCGCTACTAATGTAGGTGCGATAAACAGGGAACAGTGCCAGAATTTCTACCAAGGCAGCTTTTAAGCCGTACATTGTAAAGTCACTAGCATAGCGATAGCGACCGGAAATTTTTTTGAGCTGATGGGCTAAATTATCAATATCTCCCGCTAAATGTTTGCTAATAATTAATCTTTTATTTTGGTCAATTAATTCTTCACAGGAAACTTTTCTACCCAAAAAACGATGATAAATAGCATCAAATTCTTGTACTGTTGATTGTTGGCAGAAAATACCATTTACTTGGTTAAGAAAATCATAACCTGTTGTACCTTGAATCGGCCAGTTAATTGGCAATTCTTCTTGAGGTTCGAGAATTTTTTCTACAACTAGGTAAGCTTCCGGAGCCTGTTCTCGAAGTCTATTGAGATATTGAGCTGGATCGTAAAGACCGTCGATATGGTCAATTCTTAACCCACTCACTATTTCCTCTTGAACCAATTTCAAGATACAGGCATGAGTGGTGTCAAAAACTTGTTCGTCTTCTACCTTGAGGGAAATCAGGTCATTAACGGTAAAGAAGCGTCTGTAGTTTAGTTCTTCATTGCCGACTTTCCAGTAGGCAAGACGGAAAAATTGTTCAGCAAGTAAATTTTCTAAGTGGTTAAAACTCTCAGGGTTTCCTGGTTCTCCATTGAAGATACGGATATTTTCTTCAATAAATTCTCTGACATCGGAACTCTCATTCCAGAGTTCCCATAACATGCGTTTAATAATGATAATTTGGTCATAGCGTTCTCTTCCCTCCTCCCCAGATGGGATGTATTTCAACATATAGAGAACACTAAGAAGTTTCATGAAATGGGGATGGTCTCTACCCAATTTATCTCGCAAACGTCCCAAGTCATAGATGAAAACTTGGGAGTAAGATTCAATGCGGATAGGAAATTTCAGCGAGTAGTAATTAATTGTTAAACCGTTTTCCTCATACTGGAGTTGCAGTTCACCACTTTCTAAACAATCGCCGCAAAATTTGCCTAAAAAAGGTGCTAATACTTTGCCTTGATTTTCTGCATAGTGATGATACCAATCAATATCAAAGTAGTCTCGATACTGGGAGTCAAAACCATTTTCGAGAACATCTACAAGCATGTGGTTTTGACTGTCAAAAGCCATATGATTAGGTACAATATCTTGCACCCAGCCGATATTGAGTTGCTTGAGTTCCTCGATTAATTCTAAAAATTTTTCTTTCCCACCCAATTCTGGATTAATTTCGTTCGGGTTGACAGTATCGTAGCCGTGAGTGCTACCTTTTCTGGGGGTCAAAATTGGCGAGGCGTATAAATTAGAAATTCCTAGTTCTGCTAAATAGGGAGCGATCGCACAGGCTTGTGCAAAACCAAAACTAGGAGTGAACTGTATCCGGTATGTGACTATGGGTATTTGCATGATTGGTCATTGGTTATTGGTCATTGATTAGTTGTTGGTTGATTGTTGATTGTTGCTTGTTAAGACACCAAACAACAAACACCAAACAACAAACAACAATGCTATTGACTATAAATAACAACACTTTCAGCATTCAGTACAAGTGTTGGCTGTGATTGCGTGCTAAGTGTCTCCGGTAACTGAGAACCTGCACCACCCCAGGTGGAATCGGCGGAATCGAGTAGTTTTTTCCAGTTTCCAGTCGGTATATTTGCTTTCATTTCCACAACTTCTTGACTAAAGTTGAGCCAGCACAATACTTGGCTATTTTCACACCACCGTTGCAGCTGTAAAACTTTCTCTGGTTCTACTACCGACGCTTCTAGGTTGTTACGATCCAAATTAGCTAGCGCGGGAATTTCCCTTCGCAGTTGCAGTAATTTTTGGTAAAACAACCACAGCAGTCGGTTTTTGCCCTCATGACGCTTTTCCCAATTCAGGCGCGATCGCTCCATAGTCTCTACTGCTTGCGGATCTGGTGCTTCTTGACCGTAAATCTCAAAAAACGCTGCAAATTCCGCTTTTCTGCCTTCCCGTACCCCCTTAATTAGGTCAGGGTCACTGTGACTGACAAAGTAGAGAAAAGGAGCAGTTTCGCCATATTCCTCACCCATGAACAATAAAGGAACATAAGGGGACAACAGAATAGCTGCCGCAGTTAATTTTAACCCGTCAAAGGAAATTAGCGAGCTAAGGCGATCGCCCAGCATTCGATTACCTACCTGGTCGTGATTTTGAGAACACACGACAAATTGACTTGAAAGACAGTCACTCGCATCGCTACCGTGATAGCGGCGGCGATGGGGGGAATAGTCCCAAGCGTAGACAAAGCTGTGGCGATAAGCTTTTGCGAGTTGTTCTAGTGTGCCAAAATCTTTATAGTATCCCTGTTGTTCTCCAGTCAGTACGGTATGTAAGGCATGGTGAAAATCATCACTCCATTGAGCGTCAATTCCATAACCTCCCACCTGCGGAGAACGGATAATCCGGGGGTCATTCAGATCGCTTTCAGCAATTAGGTAGCGCTTGTGTCCTTGTTGTTGCGAAAGTTGGGTGACCGCTTCGGCAATTTCTGCCAAAATATGCTTAGCACCAAAATCATAAATAGCGTGAACGGCATCCAAACGCAAACCGTCGATGTGGAAAGTTTCTAGCCAGTAGAGGGCATTCTGGACAAAGTAATTGCGCACCCCATCACTGTAAGGCCCGTCAAAATTAACTGCACTACCCCAAAGGGTTTTGTAATGGTCGGTGAAATAAGTACCAAATCCCCACAGATAATTTCCTTCTGGGCCGAGATGGTTGTAAACAACGTCCAATATTACCGCCATACCTTGCTGGTGACAGGCGTTGACTAATTGCTTCAAACCATTGACGCCACCATAGGAATTTTGCACCGCGTAGGGAAAAGTGCCGTCGTAACCCCAGTTGCGTTCTCCAGGAAACTGGGCAACGGGCATAATTTCAATGGTATTGACGCCTAACTCACGCAGTTCGGGCAACCGGGAAATTACTGCCTCAAATGTGCCTTCTGTAGTAAAAGTCCCTACGTGTAACTCGTAGACAGCCATTTGTGCTAAGGGAATTCCCTGCCAGTGGTCATCATTCCAGCTAAAGCTGCTGTGGTCAATAACTTGAGAAGGGCCGTGAACTCCTTTGGGCTGAGAGTGGGAGGCGGGATCGGCTCGGTCAGTTTGACCCTCAAGCTGATAAAAATAGAGAGTGTCTGGGTCAATGTTGCTAACGCTACCGTGCCAATAACCCCTGTCATCCTTCTGGAGAGGGATAATTTTTTCTTCGGGAGCAATTAGTTTAACAGCAACCTCTCCAACCAAAGGTGCCCAGAGAGTAAATTTGCAAGTGCGATCGCCTGAATATTGAGAACCGATATTCATAAACATAAAATTGTTGGTAGTTGGTGGTTGGTAGTTAGTAGTTAGTATTCATTTGTTAGTAGTTAGTAGTTAGTAGTTAGTAGAACCACTATCCACTATCTACTAACCACTAACTAATCATCATCGTCATGAGAAACTCTGCCTATACGTTGCAGGACAACAAGCGATCGCGCTTCTACTTGTACGGGTTTGTCATTGATGTAGCGTTTGCCGCGTTGGACAAAGCGGGGTTTGGTAGTATCAATAATGGTGAGCCATTTCCAGTCCTGTAGCCTTTCGGGAATATGGAATTCCAGCATTTCGTAATGGGCGTTGAAGAATAATAAGAAGCTTTCATCGATAATGCGCTCACCTCGGGGCCCCGGTGACGCTATTTCCTCACCATTCAGGAAAATGGCGATCGCTTTGGTAAAACCAACGTTCCACTGTTCTTCTGTCATTTCGCCGCCGTCGGGGTTAAACCAAAGGATGTCATGTACGCCGGAACCGTGGATGGCTCGACCTTGGAACCATTTGCGTCTGCGGAATACCGGATGTCTGCGGCGCAAATCAATTAATTGGCGGGTGAAGTCCAAAAGCGCTTCGTTTTCTTCTTGTAAGTCCCAGTCGAGCCAAGAAACTTCATTATCTTGACAGTAAGGGTTGTTGTTTCCGCGTTGCGATCGCCCCATTTCGTCTCCCATCACCAGCATGGGAACTCCTTGAGACAACATCAGTGTTGTCATAAAGTTCCGCAGTTGCTGTCTACGCAGACGCAGCACTTTCGGGTCATCCAGCAATTTGTTGGGGTTGAAGCGATGTCCTTTTTGGGGAGCAAAAAGACCGTGTACCCTAAATCCGTAACGCTGACCGGGTCCGATCGCCGGGACATAACCATGCCAAGTGAAGTTAGTTACTTCTTTGAGTTCCAGTCGGGTTTCTTGCCCTTTTTGGTCGAACAAGCACAACTCAACTTTCGTAGCATGTTCTAAGAACAGAGCGAAGTTAGTACCCTTGCCATCCCAGTTTGCTCCTAAAGGATATGGTCTACCAGGCCAGAGTGAGAGGTACATACAATCAAGCTCCTGTTACAGGTTTTTAAGGCAGGATCGTTATGCCAATATGCATTGAATTTGCAGACTTTCTCGTCGAGGCAATCCTCGCATCTAAGTGAGGATTGCAGCTATTGACTATTGACTGAAGAAAATATTACCAACCACAACACGTATTAGCTTCTCGCGGTATTTCAAATCCTATGCTAAAGGCTAAGTTTTGTAACTCAACCAGTAGAAGGAATTTTTACCTATTCGTTTTATTTTATATTATGGCGAACTCTACCATTTGGGTAAGTTTGTCAATTGGCGATCGCATAAGTAATACTAATTCGCTTTAACTCGTCTACAAATGATGACCCAAAGATGTTATTTAAAGAGGCAGTCAAAACGATGCACAATCATCAGCAACAACAGCAGCAGTTGGGTATTGTAGACAGTCTTCTGATGCAAATGTTTGGACGACCCAAGGGCATACTGGGTCGATTAGGAGGTTTCATTTTAGCCCGCACAAAACGTGATTTTACTCAATGGGTGATTCATCTCCTCGAAGTTCAGCCGGATGACAAAGTGATAGAAGTTGGATTTGGGCCCGGAGTGGCCATTCAGATTCTGGCAGATGCAGTGTCAACCGGGTATGTGGCAGGTGTTGACTATTCAGAGGAAATGGTTGAACAAGCCAGAGTGCGGAATGCGAAAGCGATCGAGGCTGGCTTAGTCCAACTTCAGTATGGCTCGGTGGAAGCACTGCCATTTGCAGATGACACCTTCGATAAAGCTTTGGCGATCAACTCCATGCAAGTTTGGTCAGATGCGATCGCTGGACTGCGAGAAATGCGGCGAGTGATGAAGGTTGGCGGCAAGATTGCGCTTGGGTTTACTCCTTATTCCGGGCAACCGAGTACTGGATTGACCGAAATGCTTACGGCTGCTGGCTTTACTGAGTCACGCTTGGTAGAGACAGATCGGGGTTTCTGTGTGCTGGCGATCAAATGATCGGCTGCTATGCGATCGCCACCCCTAAATCACTCCAAATCGCTACAAAAATTCCTTATACCTACAACCAATACCGTCAGTATCGCCAATATTAGAAACACACTCCGCCAGCTTTGATCAATGACATTGCCGACAGAACCAGCCAATGTCCAACACGCCATGTTTTGCTCGTGGCGCGTCGGTTCGATGTCCATCAGTGTTGCTTGGGAAAGACTGACAAAGGAGCCAGATGCTGGATAAAACAACACAAACGCGGCTAATAACCATAAAAAGTCATGACTGAGGCTCACAAGCAGCAGTGCGATCGCAAAACCAATGCCTCCTCCCAAAATCAATTGCCGTCGCTGACCTAGATCTCCCAAAATCCCCAGAATCGGTTCTATCAGGTTACTGACCGTATTGGGTATCGTCAGCAACAGTCCGACTTGCACGTAGGAAAGATGCAGGTCATTCCGAATTAACGGATAGGCTGCGCCCCGCACTCCATCCACAAGCTCGTCTAACAACTCAATGACCAAGAAGATTATCGTTAATAAAATGACAGTCCTGGTCGTTCTGTTTTTACTATCCAATGACATCGTGGAATTCTCCCGTCCTCAAAATTTCATCACCAGCGCAACATCTTCACAGCGTTGGCGATTGGAGGGGGAACCCACGAACAAACTCTCCACCTTATTTGTAAGGCGAATTGCTTGGTGGAGCGTGTTCTAGCAACTTACCAGGGAGGGAAAATCATAGAGGTGAAGGGTAAACAAATGACTGGTAAATAGGTCTGTAGTCCATTGTAGGCATATCAGAAGTCGCAATATTATCTTCCGAGTCTGTGTCTATTTTCCTCTTTGTGTCTTAGTGTCTTGGTGGTTCAAAAATATTTTTTTCACCACTAAGGCACAAAGACACCAAGTAGAATCGTGGTTTTAACTTAGACAACCCACTTATTTAGAGTTTTGCAACAGTTCTAAAATCCGTTGCAGGGGAACTTCTACCCAAGTCGGACGGTTTCTGAGTTCGTAGTCCAACTCCAGAATTACTTTCTCTAACAAAAAGGCATCGACAAGTACTCGTAACTCTGAAGGATGCTTGGGTACAAAGGCTGCATGGTTAGATGTTGCCAAGTAGGATTTCAAAAAGGCAACACTAGACCAACAGAAGAAAAACTGTTGCCAATGCTCTACCAACGGTAAATCATCTGGGCGGAGTATACCGCTTTCTTTTTCGTTACGCAAGGCAACGCGGCTGGCATAGTACAATGATTCCAGCATTGAGGCAACATCGCGTAGGGGCGATCGCTTCATGCGGCGTTCGCTCAAGGGGCGATCTGAGCTACCTTCAAAGTCAATGATGATGAAATCTTTACCCGTGTACAACACTTCATCTAGGGAATACTTGCCATGACAGCGAGTCCGCATGGCGGTGATTTTGTGATTCAAAATCTCCTGAAAGCGCCCCAAGATCCACTCTCGCTGGTTGAGTACCATTTTTGCTAAGGGCTGTACATCAGTGGGCAGTTGCACCAAGAGTTTGTTCAAAAGTATCAATGTCTGCCCCGCTTGGTTCCGCATATTTTGGTAGATTGAGCGCTGGTAGAAGGAAGAAAACGGTTCGGGTGCAAAATGCACATCTTCGATGTCAGATGCCAGCGCTATATGCAATTCGGCAGTACGTAGCCCCAACAATTCAGCAGAACGGAGATAATTTCCCATGAATTCTTGGGCCATTTCGGGAATGGGAACTTCTAGTGCTGCTTGCAACAAGGAAGGGGGTAGTTCAATATCAGTGATATCTACGTACTTGGGCAGCACTAGTTCAAAAAAGTCGCGCAAGCTGTCGAGGGTATAAGACCAAGCATCCCGAATGTCAGGAATGTATTTTCGCAAGATTCCCAGTGTTATCGGTTCAGCCCCTTTGCGATGATACTCCAGCGCACCTGCGACAGGAGCTAAATGTTCTGGCTGGGGTATGCCTTTGGTAGCTGAAATCTTGGTGAGAAAACGACCAATTTCTAAATCGGGGTTGATGCCTGTCTCGACTTTGCGGAAGATTTTGCAGAACAGGCGATCGCCATAAATTATGCCTGTATTAGTATGTTCTCCCTTGAGTAGATGTGGCTCTAGGAAAACACTAGTAATACTCTCACTAATATTACTGAGTGTTTCTGGGTAATCATCTGTGGTTGTTGCTACCAGTTTGCCCAGCATACCCTCGTAGCATTGATGATGGGTGATTGCATGCAAAGGGATACTGAGAAAGTCTTTGTGTCCGAAAGCATCAAATAGCACTCCTACTTCTTTCTTACCCTGCACGTAAATCTGAGCTACTACCTGTTCGATATTAGTGCTGAAGCGATCGCTACCAACACCATCTGCTTCGTAAGCAAGTGTGAGAACGTAGGTTTGCGGATCGCCTTCTGTATAGTCCACCTGCACTAGAACAATATATGCCTCGACGTCTTTGTAGCAGAGAGGAATTGCCTCGATAATATGGGTAGATTGAATCACCCGCATTTTGCCGTCGAACCAAGCACAGCTACACAAAAAGTCTGGTAGCATCGCTTCCAGTGTTCTCTTGGCCTCGCCTTTAGCAAATATATTCTGCCACTTGTCACCCACGACCAGCTTGGGTATCTGGTTGGGATTGCGAATCGGGCAGGTAAAGCTGGGTTGCATTTGCAGGGTAAACCAGTAAAATGCATGTGGCCCAAGACTGAGGAAGTAAGGAGACTCGCCAATGGCAGGGAAGGCGCTGCGACCAAAAATTTCTACGGGAACCATGCCATTGAATGCAGACAGATCCAGTTCCACTGTCTGTACAAACCGCGACAGATTCGCCACAATCAAAATGTGTTCATCGTTGTAGTTGCGGGTGAAGGCAAGGACTTTGCGGTTTTCTGGATACAGAAACTCAAATGTGCCGCGACCAAAAGCTTGATAACGTCCTCTGGTGGCAATTAGACGTTTTGTCCACCACCACAGAGAATTCGAGTTTGCCCGCTGTGCTTCGACGTTGATTGCTTCATAGTGGTATTCTGGGTCTACAATCAAGGGAGCATAAAGCCTTTGGGGATTGGCACTGCTGAAACCTCCGTTTCTGTCAGGACTCCACTGCATCGGCGTGCGTACACCATTGCGATCGCCTAAATAGATATTGTCTCCCATGCCAATTTCATCACCGTAATACAATACGGGTGTTCCTGGCAGAGACATCAGCAAAGCATTCATCAACTCGATCCGCCGGCGGTTATTTCCCATCAAGGGTGCGAGACGGCGACGAATACCCAAGTTGATCCTTGCTTGCGGGTCTTGGGCGTAGACTTTGTACATATAATCTCGGTCTTCGTCGCTGACCATTTCCAAGGTCAGTTCATCATGGTTTCGCAAAAATAACGCCCACTGGCAATTATCGGGAATATGTGGTGTCTGTTGTAGAATATCAATGATTGGGAAGCTATCTTCCATATGCAGCGCCATATACAAACGCGGCATCAGGGGAAAGTGAAAATCCATGTGGCACTCATCCCCTTCCCCGTAATACTGCACTGCATCTTCAGGCCACTGGTTGGCTTCTGCTAGTAACATCCGGTTGGGAAACTTGTCGTCGATGTGCAGCCGCAATTTCTTTAAAAACGCGTGGGTTTGGGGCAGGTTCTCACAATTAGTTCCCTCGCGTTCATAAAGATAAGGCACTGCATCCAAGCGTAGCCCATCCACACCCATTTCCAACCAGAAATCAACCACGTCAAATAACGCCTGCTGTACTACTGGGTTCTCGAAGTTCAAATCGGGTTGGTGAGAATAAAAGCGATGCCAATAGTATGCCTTCGCTACAGGGTCCCATGCCCAGTTGGAAGTTTCAAAATCCTTGAAGATGATCCGCGCTTCCTGATATTTCTCAGGAGTGTCACTCCAAACGTAAAAATCTCTCTCAGGACTTCCCGCTGGCGATCGCCGCGCCCGCTGAAACCAGGGGTGCTGGTCAGAGGTATGATTGACAATCAATTCAATGATGACGCGAATACCCCGTTGATGGGCGGCTGTTAAAAAAGCCTTAAAGTCCTCCAGATTACCGTAGATTGGGTTGACACTGGTGTAGTCGGCAATGTCATAGCCGTCATCGCGTAATGGTGAAGGGAAAAAGGGCAGCACCCAAACTGCCGTGACTCCCAAATCTTGGAGATAATCTAACTTCTGTGTTAGCCCGCAAAAATCGCCAATGCCATCGCTATCGCTATCGGCAAAGGCTCTCACAGGCACTTCATAAATTACAGCATCTTTGAACCAAAGCGGATCGTCCTTCAATGTCGGATTTTGCATATTTTATACAACCTACTGGCATAAGTTATTGTACTAAGGGGGCTCGCTGCCGTGTTTGAATTTTTTGACCTTTTCGTATTCCCTGATACCGATTTTCTTAGGATATTGTGATGAGTTTTCAAAGAGCAAGCGGAATTTTGTTACACCCTACTTGTCTACCCAGTCGATTTGGCATCGGTGATTTAGGTCAGTCGGCTTACGAGTTTGTGGATTTCTTGCAGAGAAGTGGTCAAAGATTGTGGCAAATTTTGCCATTGGGACCCACTGGCTATGAGCACTCGCCCTATACCATGAATTTTAGTGCTTTTGCTGGAAACCCACTGCTGATCAGTCTAGAGCAGTTGGTACAACAGGGTTTACTATCTCAAGAGGAATTGACGCCCCTACCCGAGAGTGCACAAGATCACCCCAACCGAGTTAACTTTGACGCAGTAATTCCTCACAAGACAAAATTCCTCCGTCTTGCTTACGAACGTTTCCAGCAATCTTTAAACGAAAAACCGAACCCTGTGTTTGAGCAATTTTGTCAGACACAGTCAGCTTGGCTTGACGATTACGTGCTGTTCATGGCACTACTGGAAGCGAACGATGGCAAAGCGTGGAGTCAATGGAAAAGTGCGATCGCCCGCCGTGAATCCAGTGCTTTGATGGCTGCTGCTGAGAATTTAAAGGAAGCTATATCCTACCACAAGTTTTTGCAATTTATAGTGTTCCAGCAGTGGTCTCAACTGCGTGCCTATGCCAACGGCAAAAATATCCAAATTGTTGGAGATATTTCGATTTATGTCTGTCACAACAGCGCTGATGTGTGGGCAAACCCGGATATCTTTCAACTCGATCCGCAAACACTAGAACCAGCCTACATTGCGGGAGTGCCACCAGATTACTTCTCTGCTACCGGGCAACTGTGGGGAAATCCAGTTTACGATTGGGATAAGTTGCTGCAAACCAACTTTGCTTGGTGGATCGAACGCTTTCGGGCGACATTACAATATGTAGATATTGTCAGAATTGACCACTTCCGGGGTTTTGAAGCTTACTGGCGCGTAAGAGCTGGGGAAGAAACAGCCATCAATGGCGAGTGGGTGAAAGCACCTGGGGTCGAATTTTTTGAAACTTTGGGAGATACCTTGGGCAGTTTGCCTGTGATGGCAGAGGATTTAGGTATTATTACACCAGAAGTAGAAGACTTGCGCGATCGCTTTGAATTTCCGGGAATGCGGATCTTGCAATTTGCCTTTGGTGGTGGTTCTGACAATGCTTACCTGCCCCATCATTATGTTAGGAATTGCGTCGTTTATCCAGGCACTCATGATAACGAAACTACACTAGGCTGGTGGCAGGGGGGAGCTAAACCCGAAGAAAAGCAAATGGTTGCCAAATATCTGGGTTATGATTCACCTGAAGAAATTCTGGAAATCAATTGGGAATTCATCCGCACGGCTTTAGCTTCTGTTGCTGATTTAGCGATTATTCCACTCCAGGATATTTTGGGTTTAGATAACAGCGGCAGAATGAACGATCCGAGTGTGAATGCAGGTAACTGGCGTTGGCGTTATACCAGTTCTGATTTACTTACCTCAGAGTTAAGTCAAAGATTGTTGGAGATGACACAACTCTACAGTCGGTAAATATGGGACGGGCAAAAGCCCGTCTTTTTTGTCAGTAGTGATTATGAACTACACACTTAACAGTGTAGGTAAAAATACTATTGCTAAATTTTTTACTATTATATACCGCAAAATTACTGACGAGAAGGTGAAGCTCATATTAATTGGCTTCTCTCTGAGTTTGGAGATGATGTCTTCCCAGACAGAGACTGATGCCCACAATCAGGGCATGAAAAATCGATCACCGATACACACAGATACATACAGATAGGTTACGGGTGTGCTGATCGCGCGATCGCTTTCCCTTTTCCCCGTTCCCTGTTCCCCCAACCCTATTTTCAAGCTAGATAAGAGTATTCGCCATAACCTTCGCTGTCGTTTCTGGCTAACTTCCCAATTTGCAAAACAGCCTCTACATTGTCCAAAATCAGCAAGCAATGAGAAGAACATAAACATTGAAGTAAATATCTGATCTGAGTTTTTGCTTCCTGTTGATTTGGCAAAAAGGGGACAAGTTCACCTAAAGGACTTGCTAGCGGTTCTGTACTAGGTTGCGATCGCCAGATCGCCCGATCGAACTCATCTTCTATTTGTTTTACCAACTTCGCAGCTAAGGAAGTTTTGTCTATCTCCCTAAAACTTACAAATGCCACTAGTCTGCATTTATCTTGTAGTATCCATTGTCTAAGCTTGCTGAATTCTTCTGTGCGTTCCAAGAAAGCCGAAGTATTAGGTACATCACTAAAATCTTGTCGTTTCTTTTTTTCCTTATAATTCAGAATTTCTTGAGTCTGTTGATATCGCTCCAATGCTTGTCGAAAGTTCTTTTTCGTAATTTTCTCTCCTAATGCTTGAGATAGCAAATTCCATAATACAGACCCTACATCTTTCTTGATATAGTCGAGGCAGTAGCCACGATCGTTGGCAAACTGTTCGTATGTTTGATTTTCATAAGATGCTTTCAATAAATCACTTTGTAAGTCAGTTAGATGTCTGCCAGTTGATTCATAGACCACTTTATCCGCTATGTCTAATAACTCTTTAAAATTCATATTTACAACCCATTAAATGAATCTTCTTCAGGCAAAAAAATTTATAAACCGAGAAAACTTCTCAGTCCTAAATCAATTTTTGAATATTGTCAATTGAAGGTGCTTAGTTTCACACTAAGAGGATATTTTAAAAGTATTATTTCACACTCAAATCGACAGTGATAAAACGCTGTTAAATGAGACTTTTCACATCTGCATAAGTTTAAAACGAGATTTTTCAAGAGACTGTACAACTAGACTAAGTCTGTATATTAGGGAATTATATTCGCCCAATACTTTCGCAACATCACCTAAGTATATTCTCTAATTTAGATAATACTGAGTATTGATTGTTTTATTTCAGTCTTTGTCTTCTCTTCAACATTTCCTTATTATTCTTTCAAATCAAAAACTTTTGTAACCTGAATGACTTGAGTAACAGATCGATGTTTACTGCATGAACCTGAATCTTTTCCAATCTCCCACTTAATCCCACAAAACCCCCCTCGTGTTTTTTTGTGATTCTTGGGAATATCGAATTGTGATGAATAACGAACAGAAAAGGTTCGGACAACTCAATACTTAAAGAGTAACTCAAGTGGCAACTATCACAGATAACAATGACCGACTTCATCTAAAAAACCTCAAATGCTTAGAAAAGCTTTAAGAACATTAGCTAACCACTCATTACTATGTCTGCTTGTAGTAGTCAGCATAAATGTAGAAGCCCAAGCACAATCTATCAATAACTCTGTTAATTCCCAATCTCAACCCAATCAAGAGCAGACTCTTGATAACCAGCAACGAAACTCTGCTGCTATTAATCAAACTGGAGTCTATAACCTTGGTGAATCAGCTGCTTATAAGATTCAAGGGCTAGCTGGAATCCAGGTTGTCTGTCCCCGACCATCTTTAATATTAGGAACTTCCTTTAGTTCCTTTGATGGGATTAGCTTCTCCAACAATGCTTCTTATGGTGTGAATGTTGCTTTCGTTATTCCTCTGGGTGGAAACCTAGAAAGTACCTGCAAGCGGATGGCTGAAACCATTGCTCGCAAGACTCAATATGATGTAGAGATTATCAATGCTCGCGCCTGTGCTGAACTAATCGGTGCTGGTGTCCAATTAAGCCCCGACAGTTTTCCAACTATTTATGCTGTCTGTAAAGGGGTTTCTATAAAGAGAACTAATACAAATGAACCTAACAAACCGCTCAGGTTCCAGTCTCAAGAATTACCCAAATATGAGGCTGAAAAAGACAACTAATTTCACAAAAAGGATAAAGTCATGAAGAAAGTTCTTGGTTTCGCTATTCTTGCTACCTTTTTAGCTACTCCTGCTTTTGCTGGTGAAACTTTTGTCCGTAACGAGTGGACAAACAGCCACACCTATACAGAAACTGACTTAAACCTTGATTCTACAACCACCTCAAATCGCAACGAATACTACAATTCTTTTGCTGATAAGATTTACGTAGATGGTGATGTTAACACCAAATATTCTTGGGGTGGTAAAGAAGTTTCGTTTGAGGATTTTACTGTTCACACCGCCGGCTCTAGTCTGTACGGAAACTTTCATGAAAATATTGTGAGCAAAATCACTGGTACTATCGAGTCTATTACTAACTCATACACTAATTCCCACGAAACCAGTGCAGGTGTTCGTTAGTTCCGAACCAGTTTGATGTGATTTGAAAAGATTGTAGGGTGGGTATTCCACCCTTTTTCTTATGAAATATTTAATATTGTTATCTCTTGCCCTGTCGGGATGGATTGCCTTCATCTATTCCCATCAAAAATTTTTTATTGATCAATTTCCTATCTTGTCTATGAACTCTATGTTCAAAATATCTAATCAAAATCCTCACGAGAATATACAGATTCAGCAAACAGATTTGCAATCTCAAATCAAGCAAGATTTATATAACTCTATATCTACAGGAATGTCCTATGATGAAGTTCGTTCTATCATAGGTTGGGATGGCATCTTGATTTATCAAAATAATATCGATTACGCAGGTGGAAAAATTAATGAGAAGATTTACCAGTGGAATAATCAAGATATTTATTCGACTGACAACCAATCTCAAAGAGCAGATAGTAGGAATCCATACTGGAGTGTGACACTCCAATTTCAAAATGATATCCTCATTAATAAAGCATCCTTTAACCTAGAACCTTAGGCATTATGTAAAAATAACTTGAATAAATACTACGTTAATCCGAAAATAAACTTATTTGGCAGAAGATACCAAATAACCTTCTGCTGGGCGAAGACTAAAGCAGCAAATCCCAAACCTGCTAAGCGTTAAACAGTTGTCTAATTAATTTTGATAGATTTGTAGTGGGGGCTTTAGCCCTCATTTAAGCATTAAAGTGCTTACTACAAGCTTCCTTAGACTGTCATAATCTTTGTGGCAGATCACTAGTCTGTGAGTGATACATGGTGCAACGAGGTTGCGATCGCACCTGCGCAACCAGCCTAAAATTAGCTCATACCAAATTGCGTTCAGATGTAGCAATTCGTGCCCTCTCCCCCTCCCCTCTCCCAAATTGGGAGAGGGGTGCCGGCAGGCGGGGTGAGGGAAGTACTATCTTTGACTGCAACTTAGTATCAGTCACAAAGGCTCCCAATAATTGCCACCAAAGGGTGTAGAACCCAATGTGCACATTTACTCATAGCAAAACTCCATCACTGAAACTCTGCTTTTTCAATCGTGGCGCGAAAGAATTCTAAATAACGTTCTGTACCAAACCACCAACCGACGCTCATTTGGGATGGAATTGTGAAGCCGCCAAACTTTTGTTCTGCTTGCACTTCTGCTCCAAATGGAATATAAGCCCAACTACCATTCTCTGTCTTGTCTCCCCAACGCAGCAGAGAAACCTTAAGTAGTTTACCATTGGCGTCTACAACCAGCGTTAGCGTTACAGGTTGATCATCAATGATAAGATGTGCTTGCGCAGTGTTCTCATCAATAGCCTTCCAAATCACACCTTGTTGAGGTAGCAAAGCAGAGGGTAGCCACATAAACTCTGCTGCCAGTCGTCCAATGCTAGAGCGGGCAATATCGTGAGTGTGAGCATTTACTAAAGGAATGATTCCCCACAGAGAAAACTGCATTTTGCCCGAGCCGTTGCTGTAGTAATCAGCACCAACTACTTGAGACAAACCACTACCGACGGCTGCTTTCCAGACGAATCCTTTTAGCACTGAAATGATCTCTTTGGCTCGCATCGGCATCCAAAGTTGATCTGGCGCTAGCCTAAAACTGCCACTCATTTCCAGATTTACGGAAGATGCCAGGGGTGTTCCTGGTGCGATTGCATGTAAAAAGTAGCGCTTTGCAGGAGCGGGTAATCCTGCAACCATATCCTCTGTAAAAACATTTTCTGTGGGTGCGGATGCGAGTGTTTGCCAGATTTTATTTACTTCGTTGCTATTTTTTATTTGGACTATGACTAAAGTTAAGAATGCGATCGCTAGTAACGCTGCGATGCTGAGTAAAATTTTTGTCAACATTTCGAGTTAGATTCAACCTGAATTTATCTCAAATTTAGGATCAAAAAATGAGAAACTTTTGAGGAACTGAACTACAGAGTTGGAATTCTTTTCCCTAAAACGCGATCGCAAACTCAGCAACCCTTGGTAAAAATGAGAAAAAATTATCAGTTTCCTCTGACTCGGTACTTTCAACTTATGCGGATGAGCATCATTGTGCTGGTGTTCGTGATGAGCTTGCTGCTGGTTCCTGCTCAAGCACAATCTACTAAAAATGCTCCCGTTGCCATAGATGGTAGGCTAGTTTTCCGTGTCAGCAATACTGAGCGATTAAGCGCCCCAGAAAGAGCTAACTTCATTAGTTCTCAATTGCAAGCAATCGTAAAATCTCAAGAAGCACCAGATATTAAAATTGAACGACGCAACGAATCTCCAATCATCTTTATTAATGGTCGTTATTTGCTGACTGTCACGCAAACCGATACCGTTGCTGCTAGCAATCCTGAAGAACAAGCTGGTATGTGGGCTGAGGATATTCGCAATGCGATTCAAAAAGCTCAAAACGAGAGAAGCACACAGTTTATTCGCAACACATCCATACTGAGTGTTGTGATTGTTTTGATGGCAGTTGGTATAAATCGAGTGTTGGGAATTTTGTGGCAACTCACACAGTACCGAGTCTCTCAACTGCTGGTGTCGGCTGATTCATCTGGCGATAACCAAATCCAAAATACATCTCGGTTGCTATTCAAAGCCACACTGCTGTTAGCACGGATTGCTCTTTGGGTGGGGGTTGCCCTCTATATCACAAATTTATTCCCTGTTACCCGGCAATGGAGCTATAACATAGCCAGCAGCATTATTGCTAGCCTCACCTCTCCAATTTTTTCGCTTGGGCAAAAAGCCTACTCGCTCACAGACATCTTAATTTTAGTCGTCTTGCTCTTTGGGTTAATTATATTTACAGGTACGACAACTAATTTGCTACGCTCTCGGATTTTAGGCCGGATGCGGATCAGTCGGGGAGCGCAGGAAGCGATCGCAATTATCTTCAAATACGCGCTGATTAGTTTTGGTACAGTTGTTCTTTTGCAAATTTGGGGACTGGATTTAAGTTCTCTAACAATCGTGGCAAGTGCGTTAGGGGTTGGGATTGGTTTTGGTTTTCAAGACATTGCTAAGAACTTCGGTAGTGGATTGGTGTTATTGTTTGAACGTCCCATCCAAGTAGGTGATTTCATTGAAGTGGGTGAATACATGGGGACAGTGGAATACATCGGAGCGCGTAGTGTAGTTATTCGCACCCTAGATAGGGTTTCTATTATCGTGCCCAACTCCCGTTTTCTAGAGACTGAAGTGATTAACTGGAGCCACCGCAACCCTGTTTCCCGGATTCATTTGCCAGTAGGAGTTGCTTATACCTCAGATGTGAATTTAGTAAAATCCGCACTCATTGAAGCTGCTATTGGTCATCCTGAAGTACTGAAACTACCGCAACCCCAGGTGTTTTTTTTGGGATTTGGTGATAGTGCCATTAACTTTGAATTGCTCGTTTGGATCGACAAACCACACCAACAAGCACCAATTATGAGCGATATCTATTTTCTCATCGAAGCTTCTTTCCGAAAACATAACATTGAAATTCCATTCCCTCAACGAGACTTAAATATGCGTACGGTCGATTTACCCATCAAGCTTTCATCAGAACTCGAACAAGCTTTGTTGCGGTTAACTCAAGGAATGAATGGAAAAGGCAGAAGTCACGAGACAGAAAGCAGAAGGGGAAACCCATAAATTGGCGCGATTAGTGCAGTGTGGCGAAAATAACTAACTAAGTACAACATTGCACAAATTCGTAACGAAATTCAGATTATCAAAACTCTGCGTTCCTCTGCGGTTCCTCTGCGTTTTTACACAAAGCTCTACTAAGACGTAAATTGCGATCCACAGTTAGAACAAAACTTGAAATTACTCGGATTCTTGTAACCGCATTTGGTACAAAAAATATGTTTTTCATCAGATGCACTATTTACTTTCTCCACGATTTGTTGGTTTTTATCACCACGTGATGATTGGATTTTGGTATGAACTTGGCCACCGCTAAAACTTTGAGAAATTCCCCTAGGTCTATTACTCAAAAGACTTACATATTTAACATTTGAATAAAAACTCGGGTGCTCTAGCGCTGTCATGACCATATTTTCTAATCTACTAATTTGTTTTTCTTTCTCTGCTATTAGTAAATTTATTTCTCGGTCTGACAAGGCTTTTATCTGATTATAAGTAGCAAAATATTCTTCACTTAATTCAGATTTGTCAGCTTGTGTTGCAGTTTGGGCACGCAGTAAAAACTTATCTTGTCCGCGTTTTTCTATTGCTACAATTTCTAACTCAGCATCTGGATGGTTTTCTGCTAACTGTTTGAATGAAATTGCAATCGCACGGGGGTCAACGCCTTGATGATGGTAAAGATCGAGGGTGTCGAAAATCGGCTGAATAAAATCAGCAAAGCCCCCATTTTCAAAGACTTCCTGTCGGTTATCTGGTTTTCGTAAAGGGTCTGGGTTTTCTTTGGTGGGTAATCGCATATAAACATACTCACACCTCACCCGATTCAACTTAGTCTCGCTGGTAATACCCCAATCTTCAATAAAGGCTCCGGTGAGAATAGCACCTGTAAAATCAGTTTTGTTTAGTTGTGTTTGTACTAACTTTGCTCTGGATAGATCGGCATTCTGTAAGTTGGCTGTACTTAAATCAGCTCCAATAAAGCTAGCATCTGCTAGGTTCGCTCCTTTTAAGTTGACACCTCGCAGATCGCAATGGTCGAAATTCCGATCCTGTCCGTGTCCTGTAATCAACAATTGACACACTTGTGTGTTCTGAAGGTAAGTTTTGCCAGGATTAACACGATCTAGCATTTTGGCTTGGTGGAAACAGGTATGAATTAAGATAGCACCCCGAAAATCTGCACTTTTTAGTTCGGCTGAGGTGAAATCAGCGTCAGTTAAGTCTGCACCGCGAAAACTCGTACCTGCCGTAGTAGCAAAGGCAACGGCAAATGAGCGAAGCGGGGCATTTTTTTCATCTCCAGCTAAGGTGCACCACCCAATGTAAGCGTAAAGTAGCACAAAGGCCAAGGCTCCGGCGAAAGCTCCAGCAACCGCGAAGGCTCCAGCGACGGCTAAGGTTCCAGCTACTGCAAAGGCTCCAGCAAAGGCTCCGGCGATCGCAAAGGCTCCAGCAAAAGCTCCCGCAACAGCTAAAGCTAAAGCTCCAGCAAAGGCTCCAGCAGCGGCAAATGCTCCAGCGATCGCTAAGGCTCCGGTGACAGTCCCGGTAACGGCTCCACCAATAGCAAAGGCGACAGCGACGGTAAAGATAAAGAACTCTAAAGCTGTTACTAAACCGTAGCGAATCGTGATAATAAAGAAGACTGTAAGTGTTATTAACGAGCCTGCACTAGCAGTGAAATTTTTAGAGATGTAGGAATCAAATATAATTCCGACGAAATCGCCTGCATACCCAGACAATATTCCTGATAGCGCTGACAGTAGCCATGAGACTAAGACCAATCCAATTACCCAACGTCGCTGCAATCCAGCTTTAGCCTCTTTAAAGTTGGCTGCTTTTAAAATGGCATTGGTAAAATCTGCGCCTCGGATATCTGCATGGCTAAAATTAGCACCAGCAAGATTTTGGCCTTTAAAGGAGCGTCCTCGGAGATTTTGACCACAGAAGTCCTGGGGCATAACTCAACTAGGAAGAGGTTTGTACTTGCATTTTGATACAGATTTGCTCATGGGTATTTCAAATGTTGAAAAAAATAACATGGGATAATCATTAAAGCAATTCCCATATCTAATGGCTAAGCTACACAAATATCTACTTAAGTTTCAACAATAGTGGCGATCGCTCTGTTTTTTGCAAGTTTTGGCAACTTCTAAGCGAGTATCAAAATCTGCCTGATAAATATTGGAACTTCATTCACGAGTATCAAAACTTAGTCACCAAGTATCGGAACTTCATTTACGAGTATCAAAGCCCTTTTCAAGGGGGATTTAGGGGGATCTCCAAAGATTGAATTCTACTAACTGAACCGTATTGTATCAGAGCCTGATCAGCAAAGATTAGAACCTCTCCCTTTAACCCTTGCTCTTTACCCTTTACCCGACTTCTGTGTATTCGCAAGATTGGAATACTTTTAGCAAGAAGAGAAAAGACAGGTGTTGCTGTTATTTTGTAATATTCCGTTGATTAAGTTAGCCTCAGTACTACCTAATCTTTCCCAATAGCGAACTGTCGAAGTTATTTCGGGAAACGGCAAATCAAGAAACAGAACACGCTTTTGCTCACTTTCGGTTAATGCATCCAGAATTGGTAGTTGGTGATGTCGCTTCGTTAACAGACGAACAAAAGAAAGCGATCGCAGCTCGTTGTTTAGAGTTAGCGATTGAAGGGGAGACTTATGAATATACCACCATGTATCCAGAATTTACCGAGCAGGCGCGTGCAGACCGAGATCATAAAGCCGTAGTCGAGTTTGAATCTCAACAGGCAGAGTCTCGCGAACATGCTCAGATATTCCGCAAAGCAGCCCATAACTTTGGTTTGCTAACGCACATTGAAAATCATCATGCCCGTCAATATACGGAAGCACTCCATGTGCTGCAAGGAGAGGCACCCACTGCCAAAACAGCTAGCAGCGATCCTGCTACCCAGAAATGGATTTGCCGCCAGTGTTCAATGATATATGACCCCGTAGTCGGCGATCCTGATTCTGGAATTGCTCCTGGGACGCCCTTTGAAGCAATACCTGAAGATTGGCACTGCCCGATTTGTGGCGCTAGCAAGAAAACCTTTGTTCCCTACGAGGAAGCAGTTACAGCTTAGGGAATAGAGATTAGGGGCTATAGGGAAAGGTTAAAGGTAAAAGGGCTTTCCCCTCTACCCTTTTCACCTACCCCTGTCAAGGTGTGAGTCTTGGAAATGGATTTTTCTTGGTGAGTCCACTTGCCGTCTTGGACAATAGGTAATGGGTCAATTACCTATTACCTATTACTATTCTTCCAACAAACTTCTCAACATCCAAGCGGTCTTTTCATGTACTTGCATCCGCTGGGTTAATAGGTCGGCGGTGGGTTCGTCGTTTACCTCTTCGACTACAGGGAAGATAGACCGTGCAGTTCGCACTACGGCTTCTTGCCCTTCTACTAGTAGGCGAATCATGTCCGTAGCTTTGGGAACCCCGGTAGTTTCTGAAATTGAACTCAGTTTGGCAAATTCGCTGTAGGTTCCGGGTGCAGGATAGCCAAGTGCTCTGATCCGTTCAGCGATTAAATCAACTGCTGTGGCTAATTCTGTATACTGCTGCTCAAACATCAAATGCAAAGTTTGGAACATTGGCCCGGTTACGTTCCAGTGGAAATTATGGGTTTTCAGATACAGACTGTAGGTGTCAGCCAAAAGACGAGACAAACCCTCGGCAATTTTCGCTCTATTGGCTTCGTCGATACCGATGTTAACTGGTAGAGATGTTTTGGTTTGAGATTGCATAGTTTTCTCCAAAATTAGTCAAATTTTGTTGTTTGTTGGTTGATGGTAGTTGATTGGAACAAACAACTAACAACCAACAACAAACAACTCTTTACGCTAAATGCCTCATTAAAACACTCTTGGGTGCTTTGCGAACTCTGGCTAAAATAGTCTCTTTACCTAAACGCTGGCAAGCCTCATAACGATGGCATCCAGAAAAACCGTAATATTGTCCCTCTACTTCTAAGACATCTATTGGTTCTTGCTGCCCGATCTCACGAATTGATTCCATTAAGGCCTCTACTTTCTTGGGATCGTTTTGGCGTGGTAGAGGTCGTCTAATCTGATTCAAGGGTATTTCTTTGACTTTCACCATATACTGCTTTGTTAATTCCCTGTCACCTATATAAATCATACTCATTATGACTTCGCATTGCAACTGAATTGTTAAGAGAGTTTAAAATGTTGCCAATATCAATGGCTAAACTAATGGCATATAGCTACTAAACTACTAAGAGAAACGTTGAGAGCCTCCGCACTGTCTTCCGGAGGGTGAAAACGAGGAGAGACGTATCCTACACACTTTGTAGGATATAGTATGATTTGGACATGGCAAATCTGTCACTAACACTAAAGCTCCCGTTTTATCGACTTAATCAAGTTAAGGCACTTGAGTTTGAAAGACTAACTGCTGTCAACACTCAGGTGGCTAATAAATTGTTGCGAGTCGGAATTAAGGAGCGAAAAAAGTTAACCAGTGCGGCGTTCCGTCACATTGAAATAGGTTCAATGTGGATTAATCAAACAATTAGGAACACCAATGCAAAAATCAAGGTTAAGCACTTTAAGCAGATGTGGCTTGAGGTGAATAATCAAGGTTTTGAGATTGCCAAATCAGGAGATTTATATACAGTTTCTTTTAGCCTTTATCGAGGTAGAAAAGGACGCATCCCTTTGTCTGTTCATCAAGCTTCGCATGCCGATGTTTTGGAAAAACTGATTTCTGGAGAAGCCAAGTTGGGTTCTCTCAAGCTGTGTAAATCCAAAAAAGGAATTTGGTATGCGCTCATTGCTGTGTCGATGGATGTTCCCGATGCAGGTGAGATTAAGGGTTGGATCGGAGTAGATAGAGGACAAAACAATATTGCTGTTGCTGCACTGCCAAATAGTTTTGGTAAGTTCTGGAAAGGTGGACGGGTTAAAAGTTTGAGAAGACAATTTCAACGTACCCGCAAAAAACTCCAACAAGCTAAACAAATTAAGGAAGTGAAGCGACTAGAGCAACGTGAAAGACGTATTATGACCCATATTAACCATGTCATTTCAAAACAATTAGTACAGTTTGCGTCATACTTTGGAATGGGGTTACGGTTTGAGGATTTGTCTAGTTGCCGTCAGACAATGAAGCAGAAAAAGAAAACTAAATCCGATGCCGCTAAAAACCTTGATACATGGGCATTTTATCAGTTGGAATTTTTTACCAAATATAAAGCAGTTCGTGCAGGTGTACCAGTTGAATCTGTGAGCGCGTCATACACTAGCAAATCAGATCATCGTAACGGTGTTTTAGGTGTTAGAAATGGGGATTGGTTTAGAGGTTATGACGGTTATCGCTGCAATGCTGATTGGAATGCTAGTCAAAATATAGGTCAGTGGATAGGTTTTTCATGCCCTCTGGATCTTCAGAAGACTGTATCTGCAATGGGTGCAGTTGATGTAGAGGGTGGGGTCAATGACAGTCCCTAATTAGTGTGAAATGTCTAATCGGGTGGATTTATCCCTCGATTAGACAACCGCTAGAATCACCGCCCTTGAAGCTGGCGGTGAGTGTCAAAAAGGAAATTCGTCATCTAACTTAAGATGACACTGGCTGCCGCATCTAGTTAATTGCTATGAAAATATCGTTCTGGCCTTATTCCCATACTGTACTGACAACATTTTGTTTATTGGGGTTGACAGCTGCATCGCGTCCTGAAGGAATTACAGAGGATGTAGAGTTACGGGTTGGAATTGTGCAGCGATTTGGGGATAGTCCTAAAGAACAGATACAACTCGAACCCACACAAGGCGATCGCTTACGGCTAACATTTAAAACGGGTAATCAGCAGCAAACTCTGGTTACAGCCAAACCCGTGAAACTGGAAGTGATGATGCAACCCATCGCGCAACCAACTGTTGAGGAACAGGTGGTGTTGGGAACCTACCGCACTTATGAAACTGCCGAAGATAGCGCTAAAAATTGGCGTGCTAAGGGAATAGAAGTAGAAATAGTCCAGCCAGAACGCTGGCAAATATGGGCAAAACGGGACGTTTATAGTACTCCTTTATTGCGCCGCTTGCTATTGGAGAGTGTCCAGGCAGCTGGCAAGAAAAAAGCAATAATTGATACTAAAATTCAGCAGCAGACACCACAAGTTAGTTGGGTAGTCAATGACAAGCGTTACAGCCACAATTATCTAGAAATTAGCAGTAGCAAAAATTTAGTTAAGGTCAATGAAGGCAAAAAACCAAATAATACTCGCCTTTACGCCGGACGCCTGCAATTACAGCCAAATGCCTACGGCACTTACACTCTAGTTAATCAAGTACCTTTAGAAACTTATTTACGCGGGGTGGTGCCCTACGAAATTGGCGCACAAGCCCCGATGGCAGCAATGGAAGCCCAAGCGATTATTGCCCGCACCTATGCACTACGGAATTTACATAGATTTGCGGCTGATAAGTATCAATTATGCGCTGACACGCACTGTCAAGTTTACTATGGACTCAAGGGGGTGACTGCTGTCACAGATCGGGCGATCGCATCTACAAAGGGTATGGTACTAACTTATAATAACGAATTAGTGGACGCCCTTTACTCTTCTACTACTGGTGGTGTCACAGCGGCTTTCAGCGATGTCTGGAATGGCGACGATCGCCCTTATCTAAAACCGATAGTAGATTCGCTTAGTAATATTTGGAACATAGCCGGGCAAAATCTCGCGGATGAAAATAACTTCCAGCGGTTTATCCGCTTGCAAAAGGGATTTAATGAAAGCAAGTGGGATTTATTCCGCTGGCGGCGAGAAACCAAACTGGAAGATATTGCCAAGGGTTTGCAGAAGTTTCTCAAAGTGAAAAATAGTCCCTATGCCAAGTTCAAAACTATCAAGGATATGAGGATAGTCAAACGCAGCACAAGTGGACGCATTCTTAAACTCGCAGTTGATACCGATATCGGTACATTTCACCTACATAAAGACGAAGTTCGTAGCGCTTTTATTGCTCCTGTTAGCACGCTGTTTTATTTGCAGCCTCTCAATAAAGGTCAACCAAAATTATGGGGGTATGCTTTTATTGGTGGCGGACTCGGACATGGGGTAGGCTTGAGTCAAACAGGCGCACAAAATTTAGCCAAGCTGGGTTGGTCGAATGAGAGAATACTCCAGTTCTACTATCCTGGTACTCAAATTCAAGTTCTCAACAATACAATCAAGCTCATTAACTAAAGTGTTACGCATTGAATTTGCACACTTACTCGTGAGGGTTGTCCTTAGTCATTAGTCATTGGTTACTTGTTAGTGGTTAGTGGTTAGTGGTTAGTGGTTAGTGGTTAGTAGTCAACTACTATCTACTAACTACTATCAAACTAGAATCAACATTTTCCAACTTGGCACAACCGCTTAATGCCATTGCTAAATCAAGTTCATCGCGTAAAATTTCGATGACATGAGCCACACCTGCTTCTCCACCCACAGCTAATCCCCACAACACGGGACGCCCTACAAGTACGGCTTTAGCCCCCAGTGCCAAAGCTTTGAGAATATCAGTACCTCTACGAATACCACCGTCTACAATTACTTCAGCACGTCCATCAACTGCTGCTACGACTTCAGCTAAAGCATCAACAGAAGCGATCGCCCCATCTAATTGACGACCACCATGATTAGAAACAATAATTGCTTTTGCACCACATGCAACGGCACGTGCAGCATCATCACCCCGTAAAATTCCTTTAATTGCCAATGGTAAGGGGCATATCGATTGCAACCATTCTAAATCGCCCCAAGTTACTGCCGGATCGAGCTGCTGGGCAAAATAAGTAAATAACCCAGATTCTCCTTGTTGGTGAGGAATGTTTAGCCCTGAGAGGGTGGCGAGGTTAGCGAGTTGTAAACCCGGTGGCAGGGCAAACTGGTTGCGCGTATCGCGTTCCCGCCGACCGAGAACAGGTGCATCAACAGTTACACACAACGCTTGATAACCTGAAGCATAAGCACGTTCTACTAAAGCACGGGTAAGACCGCGATCGCGATGTATATATAATTGAAACCACACAGGTGCAGTTGAGGTTGACGAATGATAGGCGCGTGCCACCTCTTCCAGACTCTGAGTAGACATCGTACTCAATACCATACCCGCACCAGCAGCAGATGCTGCTTTTGCCGTCGCTAGTTCTCCCTCTGGATGGGCAAGACATTGAAATGCCATCGGTGCAATTAACAGGGGCATTTGGAGGGGATGACCTAAAATCTTGGTTGTGATATCAATTCCGGTTGCGTCAGAATGATAAAGGTTTTGTTTTTGGCCACCAGTGGAAACATGCGATCGCTTGAATCAAAGATGGCTGTTTGAGAAGAACTTGGCAACGTTGAAACAGAACTTGCTCTAATTCATCAAGGCTTTGGAATGAACGATGAGCTAGTGGTTCATTAATTAAAGGCCAAAGACGTTCGGCAGGCTGTAGTTCAGGAGAGTGAGAAGGTATAAATTCTAG
>NZ_JACAEU010000142.1:0-13613 GCF_013388695.1 Fischerella sp. | reverse complement strand
CATGAATTATGTGTGCATACATTTTTGTAGTTCGATGCCAAATCATTGTAGAGACGTAGCAATGCTACGTCTCTACATACCCGTGAATTGTAAATTCATATCTTGATTCAGCAACGCCCGTTTTTTTATATCCATCACTCTGAATCTGATAACTGTTCGCTGTTCACTGATAATTGATTTTGTTATTTTTTCGGCTGGGCGGGTGCTGCTTGGTTTGGCTGGGCAGGTGCTGCTTGGTTTGGAGTAGGAGCGTTTGTTTTGGGAAGTGTCTGGATGTATTGTCTAGCCTCTGGAGATGGGAAAAATATTACTTGTTCCAGCCACTTGTCGTTTTTCTCCTGTAAGGTTTTAATGATTCCGTCCACATCCACTACTTGAATATCAGCCTTGGGAAATTTGGGCTTCACCTGCTTGAGCAAACTATCTGCATCTTGCTTGCTCATAAACACAGGAACATATTCTTTCTTGTCAGCTCCCAACTGAATAGGCACATATCCTTTATCTGGTGCAAATCTCACCAAAAAAGTAGGTACGCTTCTAAACTGTTTTACGTCTTGACCGCTTTGTTTAAGCAAATCCATTGCCCCCTGTATCTCTTTATCTACAGGTTTAAAGGCAAATAACAGACGGTTTGGTTGATTTTTGCTTTGCTGTAATTGCTGGTAAATTACTCCGAGGGGCACTGCTGTTACTTGCAGGCTTTTTAGCATTTCTGCTGTTTTCGGATCTTTGTCTTTAACATTCCGCAGCTGGTTAATGAAAGCCTGAGCTTCCTGCTGGCTCATATAAACGCCTGTCACCGAGCCACCCTTTTGTGCTTGTGCGTTTTGCCCTTCTAAAGGACGACTAAGCGGCAAACCTTGGGGATTCGTGATTAAAAATACTGGTACTGAATCCAGTTTTTCTTTTATTTGTTGTTCTGGTAATGCTAGTACTGGGACATTTCCGCTTAAAAATGTTGCTAGTAGAGTACTTCCCACTAAACCTAATGTTGTGCCCCAGCGAACCAATGATTTCATGACTGCTCCTAGCATCAATACTTCAATTTGAATCAAGTCAAATAAATGGTTGAATTGGCACAGAACCAACTAGTTTCTGTTATAGTATCCCTTTTTCCAGTTGACTGTGCTGTTTTGCGTTTGTCAATTTCGCTTCGAGATTGACTGCAAAATAATTTAGATAGATGCCTGTGATGTGTTGCTTTCAGATGCTGAAAAGTTTCTTGCTTCTGTAGGCGACAAATGTCATTTTATTGCTTACTATGCCATAGTTGACGCCACAGCATAATCAATCGTTCCACCTGCGACATTAAAAAATCAATGCTTAAATCGACACACATCCTCAAGGCAATTGAATTTGTCTGTTATACCTTAAAATCAATCCAGTAGCAAAACTGCAAATTTTTGTTTTTCAGTAAAAATAGGCAAGCGCAGTGCTAATCTAATCACCAGTAAGTTCCTAAATTAATTTCATATTAAAAATATGGTCAAATTTTGTTTTCTTATGAGAGAAATAGAAAACCCTAGAGGCATGTCATGACTCTAGGGCTTAATAAGTGAAAACATTAATATCGGGATGACAGGATTTGAACCTGCGGCATCCTGCTCCCAAAGCAGGCGCGCTACCAAGCTGCGCTACATCCCGGCTATGTCTCACTACAAGAAGTGTGGGAATCTTACTTTACTTCTTGCTTGTCACAAACCATAACAACTCACGCGCTACTAAGAAGAAATGCACAGTTGTAATTGTTATGCTATTCTAACACTACAAGGAAATGATTTGTATGTCAACCGCTTTTTTTTCGCAAGACGTGGAAAATTTCCGCACTTTTTATAATTATCGACTCAGTATGGCTTACTTTAATATTGGTCAGCGGCTGTATTTGTATTAGAGATTAAGTAGATCGGCACGAATAAAGTTAACTCGTAAGGGTCTTCATTTGTCATTTGTTATTTTTCATTGGTAAGGGTTTCAGCAATTTTTACACTCCTTAACATAGCTGCTTCTATTGCCACTTACCTGCTTATTGAGGATACCAAAACATACCTTTAATACCTTCTGGATCGGACATAAAACCTAAACTTCTGTAGAAGTCTACAACGTGAGGATCGGCAAATAGAGTGACATTGCTAATTTCTTCACTCCTCAGTTTTTTGAGTACGTATTTCATCAATGCCTTACCCAGTCCCCTACCTTGAAAGTCTGGATGAACTACTACATCCCAAATAGTGGCATTAAAAGCATGATCTGAAGTAGCACGGGCAAAACCAATGAGCCGCCTCTTGTTTCCTCGCACTTGCCACATTGAGGCTACGAGAAAACTATGCTCAATAGCTTTTTTGACTTTTCTTAAAGGACGGCGCGACCAACCGACAGCATCACAGAGTTCTTCGAGTTCATACAAATCAATATCTCGTTCTGTGCTGAAAACAATACGTTCACCACTGTAGCTGGAATCCCCTGCGGCATCCACTGTATGCTCTTCAAAAGGAGTCTTTCTATTTGTTGCGATCGGTTCAGAAGCACTAAACCAAGTTTTCCAAAAACCCATGCCTGCTTGGTTCGGGTAGTATAACTGAGTTGGTTTTTAATGAAAGAGTGTAGATTAAGGTTTAACTGAGCTATCCATCGTTGATATCCCTTACAATCTTTGCTTTTAGCTGTTGTTGAGATATCCAATGGCAGCTGTCAGTAAGCGCTTATTTCACACCAATCATTTTCAACTTTAGCATTTTGTGGTAAAGGCTAGGAGAAATTGACTAAAAGGGCAATAATCAACAGACGCAATTGTAAATAACACCGATGAACGCTTTAGATTTGATGACAGCAAGCAAGGCTTACTCCCAAAGATGGCTTCTGGTTTAAAATCTTCAACACTAGAACTCCTAAAGCGCTTTAACCGCGCTTTTCCTCAGTTTTATGAGCAATTTGTCAGCAGTGAGATTCAGCTGCAAAACTTGCGGTTAGCCTACCGTCTCTATAAAACCAGACGTGCCGTTATTGAGTTGAAACAGGAAGGTAGCAAAAGCGCTCTGCATTTTGCCTACCGCAACCAGTCGTTTCTCCTCAGTGATATATTTGGTGTGCTGGCGGCTTATGGGCTGACAATTCACGGTTTAAGTTTATACGGTCAGATTCGACCGCCGATGTTGGTATTTATCAAGCTGCTGGTATCTCGTGGTAGCAAAGCTCTGAGTGACAAGACCTCAGAAAATGTCTGCCGTGCTGTTCGAGAAGCTTTAGCAGGGCGGTTTGAGGTAGAAGAGATGCTAGCAGTAGAATTTAATCTTGATGCTGGCTTAGAGCAGGTACAAACCGAGTTCTACGTCGATCCGGTATTTCATCTCCCTGCCTTAGTAATAGAAGCTGATAACCAACCGGGATTATTTTATAAAGTCATGTACGCTATCTGGCAGGAAGATCTTTTGGTAGTAAATGCCAATCTGCTAGTTTGGCGTGGACGTACACGCTTAATTCTCTATTTGTTGGGACCGAATGAAAGCCTGATCCCGGAATACTTGGGTCACAAAATTGCTGAAGGAGTGCGGCAGAGATTACTGGGCAGATGAAAAAAGTTATTTGTCCTTTGTCATTTGTCTTTAATATTAAGTACCAATGACCAATGACCAATGACTATTGACTATTTCTATTCTGTCGCACCCGCTCTTAAGGGTACGATAGAAGTATGGCTACCATCGAAATATTGGGCGTTCCACACGCATACGAACTCACAGCTCCTACCTCCTGCCCCCATACTCTCGTATTTATCCACGGCTGGCTTAACAGTCGTGGCTATTGGCAACCTGTGATTTCCCGCCTGTCAGCTGATTTCCAGTGTCTATCTTATGATCTAAGAGGTTTTGGTGAGTCCCAGCCCAAGGCAAAAACCGGTTTTATTGATGATGGGGCTGCTTTTAGCCTGAGTTCCACCTACCGGACTGATTTTGTAAATCCCTTTGATTCTCTTTATACACCAGCGGCCTATGCACGGGATTTAGTGGCTCTCCTAGAACAGCTCAATATTACCAGTGCCTGGCTTATTGGTCACTCCTTGGGAGGTACGATCGCTCTTTGGGGAGCAGCTCAGAACACCGAACGTGTTCGGGGAGTTATCTGTATCAATGCCGGTGGTGGTATTTATCTAAAAGAAGCCTTTGAGCAATTTCGCTCAGCAGGTCAACGGTTTTTGCAAATCCGTCCTCGGTGGCTCAGTCAAGTGCCTTTGATTGATTTGCTGTTTACTAGAGCAAGTGTGGCGCGTCCCCTAGAGCGGTATTGGGCACGTCAACGAATGATTGATTTTATCGTTGCCGATCCAGAAGCTGCTTTGGGAACACTGCTTGAGTCTACAACTGAGGAAGAAATTAATCGCTTACCCCAGCTGGTATCTCAGTTAAAACAGCCGGTTTATTTCCTCGCTGGTGCTCACGATAAGGTAATGGAACCAAAATATGTTCGTCACTTGGCGAGTTTTCATCGATTGTTCCAATACTGTGGTGACAATGTCATCGAAATTCCTAATTGCGGACACCTGGCAATGTTAGAACAACCAGATCCGGTTGCCGATCGCATCCGCTCGATTATTGCTCAGCATAGTCACAGCGAGAGTGAGAAAGTGGGAGAACACGAGAGTGGGAGAGTGGGAGATAGGGAGAGAGGGAGATAGAGAGATGGAGAGATGGGGAGATAGGGAAGAAGGAAGAAGGAAGAAATTTTTTCCCCTTTCCCCTGTCCCCTGTCCCCTTTCCCCTTTCCCCCTAATGCTTATACAACTCCATCACCTGAGTTAGTCCTAGTCGAGACTGCACGCCAAGTGTTAAGGGTGAGGTATGACCACGGTTAAGATGGTCAGCAGCCGCACAGCCAATCATGGCAGCATTGTCGGTGCAAAGTTTCAGGGGGGGGAATAACACGCGGAGGTTATGCTGTGCTCCTGCTGCTTGTAGGTGTTCTCGCAGAGCACTATTAGCCGCTACGCCTCCACCAACAGCGATTGTATTTAGACCATAGTCGATCGCACAAGCGATCGCTCTTTTAGTGAGCGATCGTGCTACGGTATCCTGAAAACTTGCTGCCACGTCTGCCACTGGTACAGGCTGCTCTTGTTTTTCCAATTGCTGCACCAGTCGCAGCACCGCCGTCTTTAAGCCGCTAAAACTCGCATCATAGGGATGATACCCACCATGCGGCAGGGAAACTTTCCCTTCTGGCAGGCTAAACGCTTGGGAATTCCCTTGCTTTGCTAAACGGTCTATGACTGGCCCGCCGGGATACCCCAACTGCAACAGACGCGCCACTTTATCAAAGGCTTCACCAGCGGCATCATCACGAGTTTCACCTAGAGTTTGGTATTCACCACAGTCTTTGACGTAAATCAAGCTTGTGTGTCCGCCGGAAACGAGTAAGCTAAGGAAAGCAGGCTGTAAGTCAGGCTCACTTAGGTAAGTTGCATAAATGTGACCTTCGAGGTGATGAACTCCTAAAAAAGGCTTGTTATGTACTACTGCTAGGGTTTTGGCGGCAGTCAACCCAACCAGCAGCGCTCCTACCAATCCAGGGGCACAGGTGGCAGCGATGCCATCGATTTCTCTCCAGTCAAGTTGAGCTTGTTCTAGAGCTTGAGCGATCGCTCCATTGATTATTTCTAAGTGCTGCCTCGAAGCAACTTCCGGTACTACCCCACCATACTGACTGTGAACAGGGATTTGCGAGGCAATAATATTACTCATCACTTGACGATTGTTAACAATTGCCACAGCAGTTTCATCACAGCTGGTTTCTATCGCTAAAACAGTTGCCATTGTAGGGTTATGCCAAATAAAGACTAGTTTGAGAAACTTTAACTTTTATTGACTTCAACTTTACTCGGTTCACGGGCAAGAGTATGATTGCCATAGACTAAAAATCCCTCAAAATAACAGGAAAAATAGGCAAATATGTCAGATTAATACCTGCCAAAAGCCTTGTTTAACCTGGTTTAATTGTGGATTTCACCTCCACAAGCTTACAAAAGACCAGATAAAAAATTACGCATTTTTACTGGTCATCAAAAGCGAACACGCTTCTATAAAGTAGTCGGAAATGGAGCAAATCCTCTTCCGATCTTGGCTGTAGTAGTTCAGCCGTTGGGTATAGTTCCCATAAACATAAAATAAAGGTAACTTAAGTATTTACCTTTATTCTATGAAACTATAATGACTTCATAGTTGTGCAAATCACAATTGTACAAGCCGCTTCGTTTTGTACAAAAAAATATTTGTTTCGTCATAAAAGGAAACAATTCCATGCGACGCTTGTTTGCTTTGATTTTAGCGATTTGTCTTTGGTTGAATTTTGCTCCTTCCGCTAAAGCGTTAGGAGCTGACCTTGTGCCTTGTAGTGAATCTCCTGCCTTTCAGCAACGGGCACAAGTTGCTCGCAATACTACTGCCGATCCCAATTCTGGGCAAAAACGATTTGAGCGTTATTCTCAGGCGCTGTGTGGTCCAGAGGGTTTACCTCACCTAATTGTTGATGGTCGTTTGGATCGTGCTGGTGACTTTTTGATCCCCAGCATTCTCTTTTTGTACATTGCCGGTTGGATTGGTTGGGTAGGTCGTGCCTATCTGCAAACAATCAAAAAGCAGGGAGGCGATGTAGAACAGAAAGAAATCCAAATCGAAGTACCCTTAGCACTGCCCATCATGCTATCCGGCTTTGCTTGGCCAGCAGCAGCAATCAAAGAGTTGCTTTCTGGTGAATTAACAGCCAGGGATGAAGAAATTCCTATTTCGCCACGCTAGTTGAGTTTGGCCCATTCACTTTTTTGGAGATGAATTCATGGATAATCAAAGCCCTTTCTTTAAGTTTCTTAGCACTGCACCTGTCATCACTACAATCTGGCTGTTTATCACAGCTGGTATTTTGATTGAATTTAACCGCTTTTTCCCTGACCTACTTTTTCACCCGTTACCATAGATAGCTAACGGGTTTTAATTATTAAACGCGTGGTTAGTGGTTAGAATGTGTTGTTTGTTGGTAGTTGGTAGTTGTTTGAAGTAACAAACAACAATCAACAACCAACAATCAACAAATAACTAAATAAACAAGTAATCAAAATTATTTCTTTAAATTTTAAAATGCTGGAAACAGCATGGATTTTTCATATTTATAAAAACAGATAAAAATCACTAAATTAATTTTTTTAAACATACCTTTCAAAAAGCCTACTCAACTACAATTATTATTAATATAAAATATTGCCACCATACTGTCTTAGAGGCGAAAATAAAATATGGCGCAAGCAGTAGATGCATCAAAAAATCTTCCTAGCGATCCTAGAAATCGGGAGGTTGTTTTTCCCGCAAAACGCGATCCGCAGGTTGGCAACCTAGAAACTCCGATCAATTCTTCTCCTTTTACTAAGTGGTTCATTAATAACTTGCCTGCCTACCGTCAAGGTATTACTCCTTTTAGAAGAGGGCTAGAAATTGGCATGGCTCATGGTTACTGGCTGTTTGGCCCCTTCGCCAAATTGGGTCCCCTGCGGAACACAGTCAATGCCAACTTAGCTGGGTTATTGTCAACCATAGGTTTGGTTGTGATATTGAGTGCGGCCTTATCTTTGTATGCCAATAGCAATCCCCCCCAACCTGTTGCTAGCGTTACCGTACCCAACACTCCCGATGCTTTCCAATCTAAAGAAGGTTGGAGCAACTTTGGCAGTGCTTTCTTAATTGGCGCTATTGGTGGTGCAGTCACAGCATACTTTTTAACTACCAATTTGGCATTCATTCAAGGTTTTTTTGGTTAGTAGTTAGTGGTTAGTGGATAGTGGTTAGTGGTAAACAACTAACAACTAACTACTAACTACTAACAAAATTACAAAGGACACAGAGTAAAAGGCGTAAAGCTTTTACTTTGTGTCCTTTGTTGGCTGTTAGCCAAAGAAATTAGAGGTGTTTAAAAGTGGTGGTTAACTATCCAAATAAAGCCGCTTCAATAGAATTGAGGGCAGTTTCAAAATCGTCATTAACGATTTGAATATCAAATTCATTAGCAGCGTTAATTTCTTCTTGAGCGCGGCGCAAACGACGAGCGATCGCTTCTTCAGAATCTTGTCCGCGTCCCCGTATCCGCTTTTCCAATTCGCTGAAGGAAGGCGGCAGAATGAAAATGCTGAGTGCGCTAGGAAAGGAATGACGAATTTGTCGTGCTCCTTCTAGCTCAATTTCTAGCACAACCATTTTGCCAGAGCAAATTTGGTTGATAACAGGTTCACGGGGAGTACCGTAATAGTTACCAGCAAATTCTGCCCACTCCAAGAATTCACCAGCCGCCACCAATTGTTCAAATTTGCTGCGGCTAATAAAGTAATAATCTCTACCATCGACTTCTCCTGGACGAGGAGGACGAGTGGTTGCAGATACGGAGTAATAAAACTCTGGATGACGCTGAAGAAGCGATCGCATTAAAGTGCCTTTGCCCACACCGCTAGGCCCGGTCAAGACAACAAGCTTGCCAGGAGAAGAGCAATCTTTGGTAGTAGCACCACTCTGGATGGATAAAACTTGCATCATCCGCTCAATCTGTGAATCAATTAATAGACATTATTCATTAGTCACTAGCCTTTGTAAGTTGGTAGGGCGACTATATGACTGAGAAATTCGTAGCACGAGTGACAGAAAACTTGTCTAATTCACATGTTACTGTCGGCACGGCACAAAGGGGAGTAGATATTTTAACCCACCCCTGATTCAATTATCCACCACCTGATGATCGCGGGAAACCACGAAGCGATTCGCTACCGTTTCCGGTTGAATCGCTGAAAGAATAACATGGCTGGAATCAGTAATAATTACAGCCCTGGTGCGGCGACCGTAGGTTGCATCAATAAGTTGACCTCGATCCCGTGCATCAGTAATGATTCGCTTAATCGGGGCAGACTCTGGACTGACAATGGCAACTACTCGGTTGGCAGACACGATGTTGCCAAAACCGATGTTGATTAACTGAATGTCCATAAAAAACTGACACCAAGCGCGGTGTGAGAAGCTTAATCAGAACTATTTCCAATGTTATCCCTAAAGAATTGGAGTTACAACGCTTAATTTTACGCCAGCTTTTGTTTTTAGATAAGAAATGCTTTTTTTAGGTGTTTCTCAGCTAAGTTAACTCAAAATCTTCCCAAAGATATACACAATTCTAAATAAGTTAAACCACTGTCTAACGTGTATCTATTTAAAAAATAAGATAAAAGTATTTTCTTTTATATCTATATTGTTGTGAAGTTAATGTATGACCGACTACTTTGTAAGTCAGTTCTAAAGATTTATAAAATAACAGGTTAATTTAGATAGGCATTATTACGTTTAATCAAGTTATTTTATTGACTAGAGCTTTACTACCACCGACAATAGGAGCAGATTTGTTTTATACTATGACCTTTTGGTAAAATAAGCACTCTGATTATTGCAATTTTATATTTGCAAACCACATTTATTACAAATCAAAAGTAAAAATGCAGAAATCGCGCCAATCTAAGCCCTCATCTCAGCGACTATCAGCATTACGTTTTGCTGCTAGCTTAAATACTGCAACGGTGAGAATGACGATTCCCTTTGTATTGGCAGCTACCTTAATGACTAAGTATGTTATAGCAAAATCTACAAAATTATCTACTCAACAGCCATCAAACTCACTCACCGATCCTCAGCCATCTCTTCTATTGGTTTCTGCCACAACATCTAACCAAAAACCATTAAGTTTATTTACTACTCAGCAGCAGAGTTCTACCCAGTTCCCAGCAAAATCATCCAGTCGAAAACCATTAAATTTACGTGCTATTCGACCGCCACGTCCGGATTGGGCTATTGCTAAATCACTACCCATTCCTTCTCGTCAACTAGGAAAAGAATATTCAGAAGTTGCCTATAATCTCACTACATCTCCAGATTTCAGCCAGAGTCAAGAATTGCAAAGAATTGTTAACGATATTGTTAAACTTGCAACAGCAAAAGGTCTGCCTCGAAAAGATTTATCAATTACTTTGATAGATGCGAATACTGGTGAAACTGCGGGATACCAGCAAGATATACCGAGATATCCTGCCAGCGTAGTTAAAATGTTTTGGTTGGCAGTTTTATATGCCCAAATAGAGAACGGTATTTGGAACAATGAGGATGATTTTACTCCTTATATAGCAAAGATGATTAAGGAATCTGATAATGAAGCTGCTAGCTATATTGTTGACCAAATTACAGGTACGCGTTCTCAATCAAGACTCAAGAGTGCCAAGTTTCAAAAATTGAAAAATAAACGCCAACAACTTAATCGATTTTTCCAACAAGCAGGCTACAAACACATCAATATTAGTCAAAAAACATTTCCACTTTACTACCTCAATCTTTCCAGACCCAAGGGTAGTGAATTGCAAATGTTAGGTAAGACAGTTTGGAACTCTAACAAGATTACAACCAAACACGCAGCTAGACTAATGTACGAAATTTGTTATCTCAAACAGGCTGTTTCTGAACAAGCTAGTCAAAAAATGTGCAAATGGCTCAAAAGGGATTTAAATCCTGAAGCGTGGCAAGATCCGAATTTATATAGCTTTAATCCTGTGCGAGGTTTTTTTGGTCAGTCCTTATCTAAAGCTAATGTTAGTTTTCATTCTAAAGCCGGTTGGACTTCTCGCTCTCGCACAGAGGCAGCAATGGTTTCCACAGAAGATAATAAAAGTTATATTTTGACTATTTTTGCTCAAAACTCAGCATACGCCAATGACGGAGAAATTTTTCCTCAGATATCTCGTCTTGTTTATAAGCGTATGATTTATCGCAATACAAGACTGTAAACAAATGACATAAATGCATAAGCAAAATCTATTTGTGTGTACCCCCCTCATTTCCTCCTACAAGAGGGGGGAAGGCAGAGGAAAAACTTTTATTTATTGTGTATCTGCGGTCGATTTCTAAAACGTAAATTTTATCGTAGCTTTATACCATTTTGGATTTTGGATTTTAGATTTTGTAGCCACTGCGGTGGACGGGTATCCCGGCATAAAGCACGTGGCGTGATTGAGAAATCCTCCTGGGTATAGGTTATGTAAATCCATCTGTTGCAATCTTTTTTTCAATTGGTATTAATTCACATCAGGCGTAATAGTGTAATTACAGTTTTAATTACAAAAAAACAACCTCCCCAACTAGAGGAGGTAAATTACTTTGATTAATATTGTTAGAATATTCAGAATTTACCAATCGCCAAACATATCACACCCAGTATGGCGCTCATTACATAAAACACAGCAACAACTTGTAGTTCTGACCAACCAGAGAGTTCTAGATGATGGTGTAAAGGAGCCATTTTCAACAGGCGCTTCCCTTTTCCATCAGGGCCTTTTGTTGCTTTGTAATAGGAAACCTGTGCCATTACAGAAAGGGTTTCTACAAAGAAGATGCCACTGAGAATGAACAGTGCTAAGAGGCTGTTAGTTAGTAGTCCTACTGCTGCTAAAGCACCTCCTAGGGCTAGGGAACCAGTATCTCCCATGAAAACACGGGCTGGGTTACGGTTGTGTGCTAAAAAGCCCAAGCAACTACCACATAAAGCAGCACAGAAAATCATCAATCCAGGCGAAGTAGGAGCAATGAGCGCACCTAGGGCTAGCAATGCGATCGCTACTGTTCCTGCGGCTAAACCATCAATGCCATCTGTTAAATTAGTAGCATTACTTTCTGCCACTAGTACAAAGCCAGCTAAAGGCCAGAATAGCAAGCCCAAGGGTAGAGAGAAACCAAAGGGTAAAGCTAAATTTGTAATCTCAGAAGGTTGATTAAAAATCAGCCAAAGACAGAAAAGAGCAGCAAAACCAATCTGGAGAGCAAGTTTCATCTGTGGAGAAATACCTTTATTGGACTTGCGGCGCAAAATTTGCCAGTCATCGATCCAGCCAATTAACCCGTAGCTCAGTGTCAATGCAGAAACAGCGAGTACTTCTGTAGTAAACTTAGACAATACACAGGCAGCGATCGCTGCCACTGGGATAAAAAATATGCCCCCCATTGTTGGGGTGCCAGCCTTTTTCAGGTGGGCTTGGGGGCCATCTTCACGGATAATTTGCCCAGTTTTAAGTGCTTGCAGCATTGGTACTACAAAGAAGCCCACTGCTGCTGAAATTACAGCACTGATTAGTAACGGCAAGCTTAGCGAAGCCAATTGCCAAGGCGATCTATTCGCCATTGAATCGAAAACCAGTGCTGCGACACTTAATCCTACACCTAATAACGAGACTAGACCAATGCCAGAAATATTCAATCCCTGGTCAGGAGATAATTTAGCGTCCACGGATATTTCCCCTCACTCCACACTTGTACAACGGATGAACAGTTGGGATTTTTTAAGATAGAAACTCTCCAGCCTTTACAGGCTATTCTTCGTCTGGAACAATATCATCATCGTCATCGAAGTCATAATCGGCTATACCATCATCGCCACCCAAAAATTCAGAAATCTCCTCTTCGTTTTCTTGAGTGAAATCTGCTTCATGGGCATCACGGGCTATGAGACGACCGCTAGTCTGTAACCAGTCCAAAAGTGAGGACTCTTGCTTTAATGGTATTACAGCTGCGCGTTGGTTGCGGGGTTCTTCACGTAATGGAGAATTCAGCATATCTGACTAAGAGACAAGAGGGGCTATTGTAGCTTGACATTAAGAGTCTACCACTTGATACGGAAGATTTTAGTTAATCATTCAACTAGTTACTTCTGAAATCCGACAAATTTTTTTGAGTTTTACTATCAACGCAACATACAGTGATAGCAAATTAGTTATAAATACGGCGCTATACATAGGGCATCAACTTTATTCTTATTGTTTATTGAGACTAATACTGTTTGAGGTGACAGGTGATGTTGGGAAAAGCAACTCTTTTAGAAGCAATTGCTGGAAAAAATCGCGGTCTGTTGGCAACTGAGCAAGATAAACAAGCTATTTTAGTTGCGATCGCTAATTTGGAAGACCTTAACCCTACACCACGTCCAGTGGAAGCTGGTGATTTGCTGGATGGTAATTGGCGATTACTATATACCACTAGCAAAGCTCTTTTGAATCTCGATCGCTTTCCTTTGAGCAAACTCGGTGAAATCTATCAGTGTATTCGCGTTAATACTAACAGCGTCTACAACATAGCCGAGATTTATGGTTTACCCTTACTCGAAAGTTTAGTTAGTGTAGCTGCCAAATTTGAGCCAGTCTCCGGTCGCCGTGTCCAAGTCAAATTTGAGCGTTCGATTGTTGGTTTACAACGTTTAATCGACTATAACTCTCCTGACAGTTTTATCCAACGAATAGAAGCTGGTCAAAAATTTACTGCCCTTGACTTTCCTCTTAACAGTAACGAACAACAAGGCTGGTTGGATATTACCTATTTAGATAGCGAATTGCGGATAGGCAGGGGTAACGAGGGTAGTGTATTTGTTCTAACCAAGGCATAGGTTCACCATAATTTATTGTTCGCGACAAGAGGATATTCTAGGATTCAGGCTTTGTCAAGGAGGGTCTCACACCTTATTGGTGGGGCGTGGGGCATTGGGCATTGGGCATTGGGCATTGGGCATTGGGCATTGGGCAT
>NZ_JACAEU010000141.1:0-37057 GCF_013388695.1 Fischerella sp. | reverse complement strand
TAATGGGGATTGGGTAAAAATAAGTAAAAAGTAAAAAGCTAAAAGTAAAAAGAAAGAATTTTTTCTTTTACCTTTTTACTTTTTACTTCTCCAGTTCCTTTGCCCGATGCCCCTTGCCCTTTGCCCATTTCCCTTTCACCTTTTCCCTAGCGCAAGCGCTACCAAATAAACCTCCATCTTTACATCCCTTATCGTTCATCCTTATTTTTGGTCACTGTGGTTTAATTTAACTTAACAAGTAACTATGTTATAGATTAGCTTTTGCTGGGGGCATTAGCGTAGCTCCTCGGTCAGGAGGCTCGCTCTAGTAAAAAAAAAACAAATGGTTGGAATTTAATCATATTTATGTCCAAACCACCCTGGAATCTTAAATATTCCATTTTATCGAGTCTAGCAGTACTGTTATTAGGGGCATTGATTGTCTTGCTGCCGCTTTTTATAGTTTTCCTAACATCTTTGGCACCATCTGGGACTACTCCCACACTTGTTCCCAAAGATGGTTGGTCTTTAGCTAACTACCGCGACGCTTGGCAGCGAGGGAAATTATTGCTGGCATTTGCTAATTCTACCTTAGTAGCTTTAGCTGTCACGGGCTTTCAGATCGTGACTTCAGCATTAGCAGGTTATGCCCTAGCAAGGCTGATATTTCGAGGAAAACAAACAGTGCTGTTGATTGTGTTGGCAACATTGGTAATTCCCTTTCAATTGCTGGTAATTCCTATATTTTTAGTCTTAAAGTGGGGGCACTTAATTAATACTTATTGGGCATTAATTTTACCAACTGCTGCTAACGGTTTTGGTATTTTCTTATTGCGGCAGTATTTCTTAACTGTTCCCGTAGAGTTAGAGGAAGCAGCAGCAATAGATGGAGCAAATCGATTGCAAATCTTATGGCAGGTAATGTTGCCTTTGGCACGTCCGGCCTTAGTGACGCTGTTTCTATTTACCTTTATCGGTGAATGGAATGACCTATTTAAGCCATTGGTATTTACCACACGACCAGAATTAAGGACAGTGCAGCTAGCCTTAGCAGAGTTTCAAGAGCAATTTACAAATAATTGGCCCTTATTGATGGCAGCAGTAACAATAGCTACTTTACCAGTATTGTTGCTATTTCTCCTGGGTCAGCGTCAATTGATTCGCGGTATCGCTACAACAGGGATTAAGAATTAGGGATTGGGGATTGGGTAAAAATAAGTCAAAAGTTAAAAGCTAAAAGTAAAAAGAAAGAATTTTTTCTTTTACCTTTTTACTTTTTACTTCTCCAGTTCCTTTACCCTTTGTTGCCAGTCGCTACAACCCAACGGCAGGTGCTACCTGCGGAAGCCGCTGCGCGTCTACAAGTCGGCGAAGCGCAAGGGCGCTTACGCTCCCCTTTTCTCCTTCCCCCTCTTGTTTTTCCGATACCCATTGCCCCTTGCCCATTGCCCATTGCCCATTGCCCCATGCCCTTTGCCCAATTCCCAATTCCCTGTAATGCTCTATATCAAGATTGAGTTATTTTATACAGAAACTTTGTCTTGTTTGTTCTATTTATACCAGTATTACTAGCTATACCGATTTTAGATTTTAGAGATTAGATTGGGATGTATCGATTTATGCCCTTCTCCCTCTTAGCTAGCAATAACTCACATATTTCTTAACAATTAACAGGTGATGTCTGAAATTTGTGTTTGCTTGTCATCAATTCTCAACAATTCCTGATTGTAGGTATTGCGAAATAATCGCTTGAACTTAGACATCAGATATTAGGTCAGAGATTGTAAATCTGCCCGCAAGACGCATACAATCCTGTCGCTTAGTTTAAGCGATTGCAAATTAAATTTATAGCTACTATGACAAAATTCACTTCATCCATCGCCAATTGAAACCTCACAATCCAAAATTGATTTGTATCCTGGTAATGGCATAGCTAGCTAATAACTAGCCAGTTCCTTCTACTGGTGTGTCTGTTAAACTCAGCTAGTAAACAGTAAAACCCCATGAGTAACTCTCCCAATCGCGATTGTAAATTCCAAACCCTCCATAGCAACAAGCATTTATGGTTGCTGATCTTGAGTCGTAGTGGCATTGCTGTCAGTGGAATTTTGCTATTTGGACTTGCAGGTGGTGCTTGGCGGTTGTGGAAATTTATCCACAAAGAGTTAACGCCATTGGCACAAAAAAGTCTTACCACTACGCTTAATCGTCCGGTTCAATTGGGAGAAGTTAAAGGATTTTCGCTTGTGGGGGTAAAGTTTGGGGCTTCAGCTATTCCAGCAACACCTACAGATCCAGACAGTGTTGCAGTCGATGCTGTGGAGGTAGGCTTTGATCCATTGCAGTTACTGTTTAGGCACAACCTGAAGCTAGATGTCACCTTAGTCAATCCTGATGTTTACGTCGAACAGGATGAACAAGGGCGCTGGATTACGACGACCATAGCGAAGCCAGGTAATGCCCAACCGATTCAAACTGATTTGGATAAACTTCGGTTTCGCAATGCCAATGTGGTGTTAGTTCCGAATAGTCAGAGGATAACAGCAGGGGTAGTAACAGAAGACACGGCGAAACTCCCCCCATCTCCCCCTCCTCCACTCTCCTCCTCCCCGGTAAAATTTTCATTGGTAAATGGCACTGCCCAATTGCGAGAAGATAACCAGGTGATTAGGTTGGACTTAGCAGGACAACCTAGCAGTAGTGGCAGTGTTTCTTTGAAGGGAGATGTAGGTCTAAAAACACTAGCAACCAATTTAAAAATACGAGGGCAAGACTTAGTAGCCTCTGATGTTACTCGCTTGGTCAAGTTACCACTGGCGTTGCAGGCTGGTCGAGTCAGTGGTGACTTACAGATGCAGTTCCAGTTGGGACAAACTCAGCCGCCTTTGTTGTTTGGGAATGTGGATTTGCAAAGGGTTCAGTTTCAAGTTCCCCGAGTACCACAATCCTTTATTAATTCCCAAGGAACTCTTCGCTTCCAAGGAACGGAAATCAAACTCGATAGTGTCACTGGCAGTTACGGCAAAATCCCGCTAGTAGCTAATGGTGTTATCGACACCAAAACTGGTTACAAGGTGGCAGGGGGTGTTAATGGGGTAAATGTAGCTGATGTCCAAGAAACTCTCAAGCTCAAACTACCTGTACCTGTAACTGGGGAAGTAAAAGCAGATTTGCAATTTGTGGGAAAACTGACCCAGCCGATTCTTTCTGGTGTTGTTGTGGCCAGCAAACCAGCCCGGGTCGACAAAGTTGATTTTGATAGCGCCAGTGCTAAGTTTGAGTTTTCGCCAAAAGATGCTGTAATTGCTTTTAGAGATATTCAAGGCAGAGCGAAAGTCGGTGGTGAGGTTACTGGTACTGGCACGGTTGGGTTGAGTACAACTCCCCAGTTGAATTTTAATTTAACCGCAAAGAATGTTCCTGGAGATGCGATCGCTCAACTTTACAATTCCAAACCTTCGTTCCCAGTTGGTACTGTCTCGGGAACAGCCCAACTGACTGGTACTGCTGACAACGTTAAAACAACGGTGCAATTCCAAGCACCGCAAGCCCAGTACCCTGCTACTGGTGAAGTCGTTGTTAATGGCGATCGCAGTTTTTCTTTTCGCAATGTAGTTGCAAGTGTAGCTGGTGGCACAGTCCAAGCTGCTGGCAGTTGGAATAACCAGGGCTGGCAAGCAGTAGCCGATGCTTCGCAAGTACAGGTAGAACGCTTTGTCAACCCCAGCCAACTGCAAAATATATCTCTCAATGATGCCCGCTTCAACGGTCGTCTCATCCTCTCAGGAAACTCTGCTCCTTTTAAAATAGCTAGCATTCGCACCCAAAATGCCAAAGTTAAAGTTGCGGGTGGTAGGGTAGCAGTTTCTAAGATTCAATTCGGGGAAAAAAGCTTTTCCACCCAACTTGTAGCAGATGGTGTGCGGTTAGGGCGTTTGTTCAAACAGTTTCCCCCTGCATTAAAACCAGCATTACAAGGATCATTAGCAGGTACATTCCAAGTATCAGGGAGAACAGATGCTTTTGACCTGAAAACCCTCCGTAGCAATGGCTCAGCACGCTTGGCAGTCGGAGATGGGAAGGTTACTGCTGCAAATATCCAATTGGCTAATGGAGTATATCAAGCGCAACTGCAAGCAGATAACGTGCCAATCCAACAGTTAACACAAGTACCCGAGCAATTTCGTGGTAGATTAACTGGTCAGTTCAACGTCGCGGGTTCTGTAGAATCTTTCCAGCCGCAAACCATCCAAGCTAACGGTCAAGCACAACTCAACGTTGGTAGTGGCAAAGTTAAGGCTGCAAATATCCAAGTCGCTAATGGACGCTATCAGGCTGTACTTGATGCTGCGGGTGTAGATTTAAAGCGGTTTTCCCAGCAGTTGCAGGGTAAGTTGGGTGGCAAGGTACAAGTTGCAGGAAATCTGGGCACTTTTAATTTAGCTGATGTGCGTGCGGCGGGTCAGGTGCAGTTTTCTCAAGGTCTGGCTGGCATTGATCGACCGCTGACAGCGGTTGTTGGCTGGAATGGAGAAAAGTTGCTCGTTAAGCGAGCAACTGCCCCTGGTTTAAACGCCAATGGTTACATATTAGCCAGCACCAATCCCAGTGGCATACCGGAAATTACGGGGTTAAATTTAAATGTCCAAGCAAAAAATTACAATCTGCAACAGTTGCCGCTCAAGTTGCCCAACGAAGTAGATTTGGCAGGAAAAGCTGATTTTAGCGGACAAATCACAGGGAAATTACCCGTGCCAAATCTGACAGGGCAACTGGCACTGAGAGATTTAACGGTTAATCAGTTTGCTTTTGAATCGGTATTAGCGGGAAATGTCCAATCGGCGCAAGGAAAAGGTTTAAATTTGAATGTCACAGGTAAGCGTGACAAAATTGCCCTTAACCTAGATGCGAATAATCGCCCCAATTCTTTTGCAGTGCAATGGCAACAAGCTGCGGCAACTGGTCAAGCACGGGGCGATAATTTGGCGCTGAAAGTAGAAAGCTTTCCTTTGCAGGTGTTGAATTTACCTGTGCCTGCAAATACTTTTTTGGGTAATGGTAATGTTGCAGGCTCATTAAGCGGAGATTTTCAGATTAATCAGAAGACTTTAGCTGTAGCGGGAGGGATGGCGATCGCTCAACCACAAGCTGGTCGTATTAAAGGCGATCGCTTGCAGGCTCAGTTCCGCTATGAAGATGGTAAGACAACCCTCACTGATAGCGCCTTCATCAAAGGCAAAAGTCGCTATGCCTTTGCTGGTACTTTCACGCCAGCAGCTGCAAAACCCCAAATCAAGGGCAAACTCACAGTCAGCCAAGGTGAAATCCAAGATGTTTTAACAACTCTCAAATTATTTGAACTAGAAGATTTCCAACGCGGTACTGCTGGATCGAGCTATGGCAGTGCTAGCGACCTCAAAACTGTATCAGTAGGTTTGCCAGACCAGCCTATATTAAATCAAATCCAACGCTTTTCAGAAATTAAAACACTGTTAGCACAACAGCAACAACAACAGCGCGATGCTTCTTTGTTACCAGAGTTAGCAGATTTAAAAGGAACTTTCAATGGTGAGGTTGCTGTCGATACTGCCACGGCTAACGAACCGTCAGTGCAGTTTAATTTGAATGGTCAAAATTTTGTCTGGGGACAAGAAGACGAACCAGACCGTGTTTATACAGCACAGCAAGTGATTGCTCAAGGTAGTTTTGAAAATGGTGTTCTCAGGTTACTACCTTTACGGATCGAGTCTAAAGACAAGCTAATTGCTTTCACTGGCAATATTGGCGGTACAGGACAATCTGGTCAGTTACGGGTAACAAATTTTCCTTTAGAGGTGCTGAGTAACTATGTGAAGCTGCCAGTTGGTTTGACTGGTAATATCAACACCACAGCAACTTTAGCAGGTAGCATAGCCAATCCTCAGGCAAAAGGGGAATTGCAAATTACAGATGGAACCCTGAATCAAAAAGGCATAGAATCAGCGAATGCCAGTTTCAGCTATAACGATGGACGCCTGAATTTTGGCAGTAACGTCATGGCTGCTGGTTCCGAACCTGTTACTATCACTGGCAGCATCCCCTACAAGTTGCCTTTTGCTTCGGTAAAACCAAATAGCGATCAAATTAATCTGGATGTCAAGGTAAAAAACGAAGGATTAGCAGTATTAAACTTGTTGACCGATCAAGTTGCGTTTGAAAAGGGAGAGGGAGAAATCAACGTAACAGTGCGAGGAACGAAAGAACAGCCACAGGTCAATGGTATAGCTAGTATCAAGGGTGCAACCTTTTCTGCTCAGGCGTTACCAGAAAAGCTGACTAATGTGACAGGAAAAGCGCAGTTTGATTTTGACCGCATCAAAGTAGAAAGTCTCCAAGGCAAATTTAGTAAAGGCAATGTAGCAGTCAAAGGAGAACTTCCTATTTTTAGTGATTCACAAAAGCAAACAGATAATCCCCTCAACGTTTCTCTCAATCAGTTGGCTGTGAACTTAAAGGGACGGTATCAAGGAGGCGTTAGTGGTAACTTGGAGATTACTGGTTCTGCCCTTAACCCCCTCATTGGCGGTAATCTGCAACTGACTAATGGTCAAGTTTTAATCACAGAATCGGCTAACAACGCTATTAACGCTGCCAAACAAAGTCAAGATGTTACACTCGCAAAAGCAACCAAGCAAGGGAAATCTGAAGTTAGCAAAACAGTAACACGGTTTAAAGACCTACAGCTTGTACTTGACAAAAACGTAGATGTTGCCCTGCCACCGATTCTGAGTTTCAGAGCTACTGGTACTCTCAGTGTCAACGGTTCACTAAACAATCCAGAACCTGAAGGAACTATTAAACTACGGGGTGGAGACGTGAATTTGTTTACTACCCAATTTAACCTTGCCGGTGGCTATGAACACAAAGCTACTTTTAGAGGAAATCAAAACCCCGATCTGGATATCCGCTTAATTGCCAAAGTACTAGATGTTAATCCTTCACAGGTGACAAACTCACCTCTATCCTCTGAAATCGACGATGGAATTATTAGCTCTTTTGAACCTGTAAATACTGTTCGTGTCGAAGCCAGAATTGATGGCCCAGCCAGCCAACTCGACCAAAACCTGGAATTGAGAAGCACTCCTCCCCGTAACCAAACAGAAATAGTTGCCTTACTTGGGGGTGGTTTTGTGGAAACGCTAGGACGTGGCGACAGTACGCTAGGGCTTGTCAACTTAGCAGGCTCAGCTCTAAATATTCAGCGAGCTTTTAATCAGATTGGCAATGCTTTTGGTTTAAGTGAACTGCGTTTGTTTCCTACTATCTCTTCTGATGGTACAGAATTTACAAGGAGAAATTTCTCGATGGATCTGGCTGCTGAAGCTGGGGTTGATGTTTCCCGTAATTTTTCTTTTTCTGCTCTCAAGATTTTGACAAGCGACAAACCACCTCAATTTGGTGTTAACTACCGTATTAATTCTGAAATGCGTTTGCGTACTTCCACAGACTTATCTGGTGATAATCGAGCAGTCTTGGAGTATGAAGATAGGTTTTAGTCCTGACGGGGCGACAAAGTACCTAAAAAGCTTGTGAGGTAAAGTGTGTAGCAATTTATGGTAAAAAAAATAGGTCTCCCTTTGTCACTCGCTTCGCTCCAATTAAAAATTCAAAATTCAAAATTCAAAATTGAAATCCCCACAATTAAAATTGGGGGCTTGAATAATTTGCCGATATTCTCCATGTTTGAGAATCAAACTCACCCTTCTAAGATTTGGCAAATTTTTTCTAAAGTTGCATCCTCCAAAAGGATACGTCTATAAACCAGAGGTGGTGGTGTCCAAGGTTCTGGTTGCAGTTTCGCTACCATTAGCGGAGGAATAAAGATAGCAGACATCCATCTAAAATAGGTTGGCAATGTCTTAGTAATTGCAGAAAATTCCGGTTCTCATTGCGATCGCTATTATTTCTACATTGCAACCCAGTGCAAGTCTAACCACAAGCGTGGATCTGCTTGCTTGATTTTCGACATTGGATCGCGTAACAGTCGCGAGGCATTCAGGAAGACTACCTGAACCAACCCCATATTCTCTGCTACTTCTCGGAGTACTTCTTTGTGGGCTTGCACATAGGGCATCATTTTGTCAGAACAATAAATCCCTATGTATCGCAATCGTTTGGGAGGTCTTCCCCAGTAATTGGTGATGACTTTCACATAACAGTCATCCAACAATTCTCCGGATTTTGGGTAATACTTTTTGATTACCTTCACAAATTCTTTTGCCAAGATGTCTTCTCTAATCATGACAAAGCCTATTTCTGTAGGGTTTATCACATTATTAATATAGCATATATTTGTTATATAAACATGACTCAATATTAGAAAAATGCTAAATATTATCTAATTTTACTTTGGATATATACAAATCTTTTGATAGCAAAGTTGCTTCTATTTTTAGATAGAAAATCAAAAAGTATATAAGTTTGTAGTGAGCACTACTTCAACGGAAATAACCAATGAAACTATAGCGCTCATTACAAACAGAACAACACACACTTATAAAAATTTTTATCCCTTATTTCTGTATCCTAACGAACATTGCGCTCAGACACTAAAACTTCAGCTACCAAATGTGGCAGATCTGTCAAATCAGTATATCCTTCTGAGCCACGAATAGGAGAGATAAATGTATAGTTAGGATCGCATTCTCCCGTATCATAAACTTGGATATACCACCGATCGGGAAATCCTTCTACTGCTAGTTCTACAATGTACCAACTTTGACCGATTAGACGAGAGTTAACAATTACAAACCACTCTCTGTTTTCTTCTAAAACGTTCCACTCAGCCATGAGAAACTCTAACGCAATTTGTCCTGCGTCAGTTGCAGTCAATAGCATATTTACTCCTTATTTGGAACTTCAGGATATAATCCCAGTTGCTTAGATAATTCGCGAGCAACATGAATTAAAAACTTTGCTCCATCTTCATTACCTTGATGTGCAAATACAGCTGCTACTTGTAGCATTGTCTGTATAAAGCCAGCATCAAGTAATTCTGAGTTGGCTTCTAAAATTTCTGGTTCCTGCCCATTGGGACAAGTGAGTAATTTATCAATTAAATCAAAATACAGATTTTGGCGTTCTTCCGTCATCATCATTTTTTTATGTTGAATTGCCTACTGCTCAATACTTTCATGCCACAGTCGCTCTAGCATTTCCACTTGTTGTTGAAAAATTTCAGCACGATAAACAAGATATCTGTCGTACAAAAAAAAGAAAATTCCCAGACATATTGGGAACAACAAAAAGAACCATTTCAAGAAATCGACAACTTTGTATAATTGAGCAGAAGTCAGTAAAGTATGGGGAAGTTTGATATCAAATATTTTGATACCAGCCGAATCTTGAGCAAAATTTTTACCTGCTAGTTCAAGAGGCAACGTGCTAGTATTTTGGCTGCCAGCATGAATTTCATTTACTTCACAGGCTAAATGCTGTATTTCTACTAGCTGCATATGTTGCTCCCAAACCACACTCAATACTACTAGCTCAGGTGAAAGCACGATTAAAGTTAGCAAACCAACCGTTAGAAACTTTAAAAGTTGTAGTCTCATTTTGGCTCTTCCTTGCTAGGCAGTCTGCACCCTGTGAGACAGAAACTTTATTGGTAATTAAGGTATGAACACCCAAAAGTTAAGCCGTACCATACTCAGAAAGCATCTTTTCACTTTGGGGATGAATTTGTGATGCTCGTACTTAACACAATTCCATCCCCATTTTTAGTCGGGCTAGAATTTTGAACTTGAACTTACGCATTTAAAGCCGCTCATGTCTTGCTTGATTTTGCTTACAATCGTGAGGGCTTAAGAAGTCCCCCCCTTTGCAGGGGGGGTAGAGGGGAATCTCTGCGTAAATCCTATAGGTTTTATAGCAGCTGCCTTAGCTCAGAAGAGTTTTTCTGCGGCGGATCAAAATTATTAAACTAATTAAATTTGCACTCAAAGCTTGTAGTTCCTATCTCAACAGTACTCAAAAAATTTTTTGGGGTATGGGTACTAGTATTTTTGGGGTGTAGGTACTCGCATTTTTGAAGTGGGGTGCTGGCATTGATGTACTCAGATAGAAAATAGGGTTGGGGGAATGGGGAACAGGGAATAGGAAATAGGAGGTAGATAAAATTTGGGTAAAAGTCAAAATAAAGATTAATTTTTTACTGAAAGAGATACATTTCATGAACTATAAAAATATAAATTAATCGTATAATATTATTGTTTTTTTTACATTGCATATGATATTAAAGATATTCTGAAAAATTCAGCAATAAATCAAGCTAATTTTTAAAATATTTAGTGATTAAACCAAAAGGGACTTCCAAGAAATAAATTATCCCGTGAGGTGGGCATCCTGCCCGCCCCTGGGATGGGACGGGTGGGGACACCCATCCCACAAGAAAATTTGGGATATTTTTTTATTTGGAAGTCCCAAAAATAGTTAATAAATTCAATATCCATCCTCTACTCTCTGTCACCCATATTTTTAGGAGTTATATTCATGCGAATTGCTCGTGATATTACTGAACTAATTGGATGCACTCCATTAGTTCAGTTGAATAAAATTCCTCAAGCAGAGGGGTGTGTGGGCAAGATTGTGGTTAAACTGGAAGGAATGAATCCAGCAGCTTCAGTGAAGGATCGTATTGCTGCAAGTATGGTAGAAGCAGCAGAAATAGCTGGTTTGATTGAGCCGGGAAAAAGTATTTTAGTCGAGCCAACTTCTGGAAATACGGGAATTGGACTAGCGATGGTAGCGGCGGCGCGTGGTTATGGTTTAATTTTGACTATGCCCGAAACCATGAGCTTAGAACGACGAGCAATGCTGAAAGCTTATGGTGCAGCTTTAGAGTTAACGCCAGGAACAGAGGGGATGAGAGGGGCAATTTGCAAAGCTGAAGAAATAGTGGCTAATACTCCCAATGCTTATATGCTGCAACAGTTTCGTAACCCAGCCAACCCAAAAATTCACCGAGAAACCACCGCAGAGGAAATTTGGGCTGATACAGATGGACAAGTAGATATTGCGATCGCAGGAGTAGGTACTGGTGGAACAATTACAGGTATAGCTGAAGTAATTAAACCACGCAAACCCAACTTTATGGCGATCGCAGTCGAACCCAAAAATAGTCCCGTCCTTTCTGGCGGTCAACCGGGATCGCATAAAATTCAAGGTATTGGTGCTGGATTTGTTCCAGAAGTTCTCCGCACAGATTTGATTGATGAAGTGATAACAGTCAGCGACGAAGAGGCGATGATATTTGGGCGACGTTTGGCAAGAGAAGAAGGTTTGCTGTCTGGTATATCTTCAGGTGCAAATCTATGTGCAGCGATACAAGTAGCTAAACGTCCAGAAAATGCAGATCGTTTAATTGTAATGATTCAACCTTCCTTTGGAGAACGTTATCTTAGTACGCCGATGTTTCAAAATTGGTAAACGGCAGACTGTTTGGAGGGATGGGGTGATGGGGGGATGGGGAGAGTCCGGTTTTATATTCTCCCCAATTTCCCACCTCCGGTTCTTTTACTCTCCCACTCCTCCACTCCCCCGTCTCCCCACCTCCCTATCTTCTACATATCCCTTGCCACTCTGAGTTTCAAATCGCTACTTTTTTACGCAAAGCTGTACTTAGTACAACATTTCATAAATCCCTAGCGAATACTATTCTGAAATACTCTGCGAACCTCTGCGCTGACTCTGCGCCCCTCTGCGTTTAAAAACGCTACTTTTTTACGCAAAGACATACTTAAATTAATACAGCCTCTTCATTAAACATTCTGCGATCCGCCTGGATGCACCTGCTTTGCCCATCCGTCGCAGGCCATTTTCAGCAATAACGTGCAGTTCGTCTGGGTTGGCAAACAGCGATCGCACTACCTGTGGAACTTCATCGGGTTGTTCTACTAAAATTAAACTTGGCCCCAATAGACGACTCTGGGCTTCGGCAAACTTGGGATTGAATTGCGGCCCATTTCCAGGAATGGCAATCGCGGGTTTACCCAAACCCACAAATTGTTCTGTCGCTGTTCCCGCCATCGCGATCGCCAAATCTCCCAAATGCAAGCAGTCGTTATAAGCTCTTTGTGTCAGGATAAAATATGCATTTCTTTGCTTAAATACCAAAGCTTCAGAGTCAGGAATTTGAACCGGAGAGTTTGAGTGAGGATGCCAGCCGTGGGATTGGAGAATTTGGTGTATGCTGGCAAAATGTAAACTAGGGGCGATCGCACCTAAAAATACTAATGTTCCACGAGTGGGCGCTAGCCAATCTTGTTCTTGGAAAGAGGCCATCAATGCAGACACTGCAATCAAAATTTTCTGCCAGTTAGCATAGGCTTCTGGGGCACGAGAGCCAGGCAAGAGAGTTATAATCAGCGGTCTAGCTAATTCTTGCTGTTCGACATTGCTACTATAAAACCGTGCGGTGGGAAATGTTGGTTCCAAACCATCCATCATTGGGTTGCCCACATCAACAGCGGGAATAGGCCGCCTTTGCAATATCTTAGTCGTCAGAGAATCTCGGGGAAACACTGCCTTGCAGCGGCTACGACTCATTAGCCAACGTTCCCAAGGATGATAAACTGAACCGGAAAAATGTTCCAACCATGTGACTGTGTTTTTGCGTTTTAATAACCCCTTTTCATCTCGTACGTAGTATTCCGATCTCGCCGTGCCAACAAAGGCATAGTTAGTATTACTGAGCCAAGCAAACAATAACGGTACAATATCCCCTACAGCTAAAATGGCGCTGTTGTTGCCCAATTTTTGTTGAAACCTTACCCAGTGGCGTACAGTTTGAATTTGGTTGAAAGTAAGTTGCAATAAGCCCCCACGGAGATCGCGCATAAATTCGCGTCCATCCATGTAGATAAAACCACCAGAAGGCATGGTACGTACCGAACCAATCAGGGGAATTTCCAACTTTTGGTAAGCGTGTCCTTCACCTACTAAGGGCAAAGCAAAAATTTCTGGTGGATGAGGTTGCCATTGGAGTTCTTTTAAAATGCGAACTGCGATCGCATCCTCGCCGTGGCCATTGCTTAAAACCAACAGTCGCAGGCGAGAAGTTGTTTCTTTGATTTTAGAGGTTAGGGGTAAAGGAGATACATCACTCATATGGAAAAAATTATGAATTATGAATTATGAATTATGAATTATAAATTATGAAATTTTCAGCATTAAGATTCATAATTCTCACCCATTGCCCCAACCCTATTACCAAATTTTTGTATACGCAGTTCACGTCGAACTAGGTAGAAACAAAAGATCGTATTTTACTGTCTTTAAGAGCAAGAGGGATAAATGGCGTATAAATCCGTAAGGAAGTGGAGGGGACTGGTAGTTAGTATTATCCCCACAGCCTAACCTCAATACAAAAGGACAAACTAACTTCCAGTTTAATCAAACTAAGATATTATGCGAGTTTCTTCTGCTGCAATTTTTACTTTAGCTACTTTAGCCACTGGCAATGTGACTCAGCAAGCAACAGCTGCACCTGCTGATGCTTCCACTCAGACTCAAAAAACTGCCAACGTGGTAGTTCCAGTCACAGAAACAAAGCCTGTACAAGTAAGTGCGATCGCATCGCCTGAAATGCTAGTCACAGAACAATTCTCCCAGAAAACCTCTAGCGTGCAAAGTAGTGCCAGTAATAAATCTGTGGTGATAACTACGCAAAATAACACGGGGAATCAAATAGACGCGGGGACACTCCGACGCGGGGACGCGGGGACACAAACTGTAAACAATGACTTAGTTGTCACAGCTACAGATGTACAAATCGTTGGGGCAACACCAGAATTACAACAGATTGTTAGCAGTATCATTAAAACTCAAGTTGGCAGTGAAACTAGCCAAACGCAATTACAACGAGATGTAGCAGCAATTTTAGAAACTGGATTATTTGCCAATGCTAGCGTCAATAGCCGCAGCACCAATACAGGGTTAAATGTAGTGTATCAAGTGCAACCAGTGATGGTGCGGTCGCTGCAACTTTCTGGTGCGAAGGCACTCACTTATCAGCAAGCTTTGCAACCCTTCCAATCTCAAGTCGGAAAGCCAATCAGTCCTGCTGGTTTGCAGCAAGCAGTACAACAAATTAATCAGTGGTACGCAGACAATGGTTATAACGTGGCGCGGGTGTTGTCAATAAAACCGAGTCCCACAGGTATCTTAACTGTGAATGTGGCAGAAGGCGTAGTAGGCGATATAAAGTTTCGCTTCGTTAACGATAAAGGACAGGCGGTTGATGAGCAAGGTAAACCAATAGCGGGACGCACGAAAATAGATTTCCTGCAACAGCAGTTAAAACTCAAACCAGGTACGCTTTTTCAAGAAAATTTAGTCAAGCAAGACTTGCAGCAGCTGTATCAGCTAGGCTTGTTCGACAACGTGAATGTGGCATTAGAAGGAGATGCGTCAAAGCTGGATGTTATTTACCAACTTCAGGAAAAGGGTGCGCGTTCTGTAAATGTGGGAGGCAACTATAATGCCGATCAAGGTTTAGTGGGCAGCTTTACCTATCAAGACCAAAATGTTGGTGGCATTAACGATAGTTTAAGTACGAATCTCCAAGTGGGGGCGCGCGATCTACAGTTTGATAGTAAGTTTACCAGTCCCTATCGTGCTAGCAACCCCGATCGCCTCGGTTATAGTATCAATGCTTTCCGCCAACGAGGACTGTCAGATACTTTTGATGACGAAATTAAATTAGCGAATGGTGACAAAGTCCGGGAAGGTCAATTTGGAGGTGGTTTTAGTTTCCAGCGACCGATTGACGGTTGGGATACAAGCTTGGGATTCAATTATACCCGTACCAGCATCCGCGATCGCGATGGCAAAATTACCCCCTTTGATGCCCAAGGCAATCCCCTATCGTTTAGCAGTACTGGCATTGACGACCTAACAACTGTATCTTTCAGTGCTAGCAAAGATAGCCGGGATAATCTCGCCAATCCTACTCAAGGTTCTGTGCTGCGTTTGAGTACAGAACAATCAGTACCCCTCGGTCAGGGTGAAATTTCCATGAATCGCCTGCAAGCGAATTACAGTCAATTTGCGCCAGTTCAATTATTTAAATCTCAAAAACCACAGGTATTTGCCCTGAATGTCCAAGCCGGGACTGTGATTGGCGATTTGCCACCTTATGAAACTTTTAACTTGGGAGGGCCTAATTCTGTGCGCGGTTATGATTCTGGTCAGGTTGGCAGCGGTCGCAGTTATGTGTTGGCTTCAGCAGAATACCGCTTTCCAGTCTGGAACGCTTTTGGCGGTGTGGTGTTCGCTGATTTTGCCTCTGATTTAGGTTCTGGTGATACTGTATTAGGAGACCCAGCAGGAGTACGTGCTAAACCAGGCATTGGTTTTGGTTATGGAGCTGGTGTACGCTTTGATTCTCCCTTGGGCTTACTTCGGGCTGACTATGGGATTAACGACCAAGGTGAAAGCAAATTTCACTTTGGTGTTGGTCAGCGTTTTTAAATCCGCTACGCAGAGTCAACAGTCAAAAATCTGCTTTCATTGCCTGGTTTTTCCTGATTCGACTTGGTGTCTTAGTGTCTTAGTGGTTAAATAAAATCTATTTTTTCACCACAAAGACACCAAGACACAAAGAAAATTGATTGTTTAGGATTGCACCACCAAAGGGTTAGAGTCCAAATTATTGACTTTGGACTGTTGACTTCAGATTAGGATAATATTTAACCCTAATCTAAAAATGGATTGCCCAGACCCAATTGTCAAATCCCGAATCTAAAACACTATGCTAGCTGGTACACAATTGCAGGGTGGAAAGTATACGTTGGACCAAGAAATTGGTCGGGGTGGCTTTGGTATTACTTTCAAAGCGACTCATCACTACCTAAATCAGATAGTGGTGATTAAAACCCTAAATGAAAAGCTGCGACAACATCCTGATTTTGGCAAGTTTGAGCGCCAGTTTCAGGATGAGGCCAGACGCTTGGCTACATGTGTCCACCCCAATATTGTCCGAGTCAGCGACTTTTTTGTTGAAACTGGGTTGCCATACATGGTGATGGAATACATCCCGGGTGAAACTTTGGGAGAGGCATACGTTTTGCCAGGAATACCTTTGCCAGAAGCTACAGCAATTCATTACATCCGTCAAATTGGGGCAGCCTTACAGGTGGTGCATCAAAATGGTTTGCTGCACCGGGATGTGAAACCGGATAATATCATCCTCCGCCAGGGAACTCAGGAAGTAGTGCTGATAGATTTTGGCATTGCCCGTGAATTTAATAGTGGGGTGAGACAGACTCACACGGGCATGGTATCTGAAGGTTATTCCCCAATTGAACAGTATCTATCCCAAGCACCGCGCACACCTGCAACGGATGTTTACGGCTTAGCAGCAACACTGTATTCACTGTTGACAGGACAAGTACCCATGCCTGCACTCCTGCGCGATCGCGAACAAATGCCTGCGCCTCGTGAGTTGCAACCCCACTTGAGTGCTGCTGTTAATCAGGCTGTGATGCGCGGTATGGCAATTGAGGCAAAGTTCCGCCCGCAAACAGTGGCAGAGTGGCTGAAACTGCTACCAAGCGATGGCACAAATCCTTTGCCACTACCAGTAGTTACGCAAACAGTGCCAACCATTGATTTATCTGCCCAACAGCGTCAAGCTAACTCGCCCAAACCAAAGATTGCAAGTCAAAAGCAAAATTCATCACTGTTTGGGAATATCACTCCCATCGGTAATAAAGTGCGATCGTCCAAAGTATTACTTGGCGCGGGTGTAGCCTTTATTGCTGCCACAGCAGGTTTTGGTATTACTACCATGTTCAACAAGCCTCAGCAACCACCTCCAAAGCCTGTTTTTGAACAACCCAGTCAAGATACCTCTGCGGAAATACCATCTACAGACACACCTTCTCCTACACCTGCCGAGACTAACACCTCTTCACAGTCATCTGCATCCTCCAGACAGCGCAATCGCAATCGGCGTTCCTCACAATCAGAATCCTCAACTCGCAACACTACAGAAGAATCGCAAGACCGCCAATCCCCAGAACAAACTCCATCATCTGCTACACCCAACACATCTCCATCACCTTCTCTAGTAGAAAGACTGCGAGTTATCCGCGACTCTCGCCAAAAATCTCCTTCTCCATCCTCAGTCAATCAGCCAGCATCACCATCTTCTAGTAAAAGTTTTCCTTTACAAAATAAAATTTTTCCTTCACCGCAACCTACAAAAGAATCTAATTCTGTTGTTGTACCAGTATCGCCAGCAAATAGGGAATCACAGCGATCAAATTCCCCTGCTGTTGTAGTGCCAACACAGGAAGTGAACCAAAATTTTAACACTGAAGGTAAAGGTGAACAGAGACCACAAAACAAAGTTGAAGCAGATACAAATAATGTAGAAATGCCAGAATCTGTTGACATCTCCCCCTTTTAGAAAAAGGGAGATTCTATTGTGTATAATATTTTGATATTTTGCGCGATATACGTATCTGTTGCAAAAGTGCAAAAATTATACCGATTCAATAAATATTTGTAACAGATCCTGCTGTAGAAATGCGCTGTTTGAAGCGTCTCTACAATATCTATTTGTCGCATTCTTTTTTCAAATCGGTATTACTTTTGCAAGGAGTCTAATATCAAGTCCGGCTAATTCATGTTCATTAAAAACCCTCACCCCCTTACCCTCTGGGGGTGAGGGCAGATACGATAACTAATCAAACGGATTTGATATAAGCTGTGACCGTCGCTTTGCTCCAATTAAAAATTAAAAATTCAAAATTAAAAATGGGAATGTTAATTTTTAATTCTTAATTCTTAATTTTTAATTCCCGAAGGGCCTGCCCCTATCTCCCAAGCCAAGTGCCTGACTTCAAGCCCCAAAATTTATTTATGGGGATGTTAATTTTTAATTTTTAATTCTTAATTTTTAATTCCCCGAAGGGGCTGACCGGCTTGATGTTTTGATTGACGCGGAACAGGTTGGTTGGATCGTACTTATTCTTGATCGCTACCAGACGCTCGTAATTATCACGGTACGTCGCCTGAACGCGCTCTTGACCCTCCTCCATCATGAAATTCACGTACGCACCGCCACAAGTATAAGGATGCAGGGCGTTCCAATATTCCTTCGCCCAGGTAGTAATCTTTTCAGCGTTTGTCGGATCTGGATCGACACCAACTATAACCATCGACCAATTCGCCTCACGGAAGCTGAAAGCCGTATCTTTATTGCCAACTCGGTTGGCTGCACCGTCAATCGGAAACAGATGCATCGTTGACAGCAAGCTTGGCAGCTGCGAACCATATTTTAGATGTAGGGCGATCGCCTCGTCACTCAACTGGTTGACAAAATCGCCCTTCCAGTACCACTGCAACCCTGTCGGGTATAGGGAATCGAACATACTCTGCAAAGCAGGATAGGGCATTGGGCCAATGTGTTCAAAAGCTGGAGTAGCAAAATTGCGGATCGGTCGGAACGCTTCCTCTACTTTCTCCAATGCTCCGGTGTAGCACCAAACAATGCCGCACATTATCTTTGTATGCAGATGTTCTGGAAATGGTGGCCCCGGTGGTACTTTCAAAAAGGCAAAGAAGCCATACATATCTTCCTGCACTCCTTAGCTACTCTACATCTCGTTAGTTGAATGCCAATTCGTCATGTGTTGAGCGTGAGTCTTTAGGTAAGCTCCTGGTTGGAAGTGATGGTCGTAGAACTCTAAATCTAAGTGATGAGCCTGGAGATAAGTCAGAATAAACACACTGGGTACAGTGCCGGGGAATTTGCCGAAACGGTCATAGATGTATTGCGCCATGAGGGCGACACACTCCTTGAACTCTTCACTGTGAACCTCGGCACTTGTGCGTACCTTAGCAGTTTCTTTCCAAGGCCCGGGGGTGTCGGGGTGAAATGGCCCACCAGAACCAAATTTCCGCTTGGCAAAGGCTTCCACAGCTGCACGCATGTCGGGATAGTGGGGTGGACAAAAAGCCTCGAATACTCCTGGTAAACCTGTTGGGTTGGGGAGTGCCCAACGTTCGTCGGTGTCGTAGCGGAAACCTAAACCCGGTACATCCGGATCGCCACTTGCACCCAAGACAACGTGGCGATCCATACCATCAAACATCCAACCACCCAGCCCCATTGCTTGCAGCATCAGCATACCTGCATAGCAACAGGTTGAAAGCTCAGCGGTGCATTCCGTCAAGGAATACTGATCGATGAAGGTCATGGGGAAGGGTTCGTCTAAATTCACCAGATGTTTGAATTTTTCCAGTCCTGGAATCTGCTCTCGATTTACATCGTCATAAATGCAATAGCCGTTCTGCACCAAAAAGCAAAGGTTAGCAATCATATGCTGGGCAATATCGCCTACGGGAATAATCAGCAGACTTCCCGGACGATTAACACACCAAGTGTTGTGTCCTTCCATGTAGGGTTCAGCAGGTGGAATGTGCAGGCGACCCTCAGTTAGCTTGCGAATCCGTTGGCGATGAGCTGCCAAGAGAGCATCTAGATTGATGTCCTCGTCTGCTTGTCGCTCTACCAAAGCATGTGCATCGCGAGTCTCAAAGAAATAGACGCCATCGTCATTGGTAAAAAATATTTCACTGGTATGGAAACCTGCGGCTGAAGGAAAAGTACGCCCTCCCGCAGCAGCAGAGTAGTTCGACAGGTGCGGGGCGTATCTAGCATGGCGTGTAATCATGTAGTGCCATCCAGTATTACCCGCTGCTGCGGTCAGAACCATCATCTGCTCTAGTTCTGAAAGCGGTAAAGGCTGATGGCGAGATGTAAACGCCAATGGCCCATCCGGAATCGCAGCACCAAGAGAGAAGCGACGAGCACGTCTGCCAAATAACGCCTCTACTAGCGGGAATTCTAAAGCAGTCTTTAAACCGGGTAGATATGTTTTTGTATCCATATCTATACTTGCCTTTCAAATTTTGTTAAATTCAGGAATCAATAGAGAACTATCACAAAGTCAAAGACCAGCTTTTTAAAAGCTTTGCTGGTGGAATTTTTGGGTTGTGTTAATAGCGTTGATGGACAATACTGCTACTAACTATGAATCGACATAGCTAACTCTGTTTTTAATTGCTTGGCTTAATTCTTCATCTATCCTTGGGTAGATTTTAGTTGAAACCGGCATGATGTTTGCAATTGGCGATCGCTCACTTATTGACTTATTAAGTGGGGTGTTGCTAAATGCAGTCAAAAGGAAAATCTCCAGACAAAAAATGTATGGTCAAACACATGACAAATACCTGGAAGTAGAGTCACCCAATCAAAGCTTTGTAACTTATCGGAGGCGCTGGAGATATTTACGCAATAAAGACGAATATTTACATTTCTTTAAATTATTCTGGAAATATACAGTTCAGATTTCCACTCACATTACCTTATAAATAAGCAATTTTATCTTCAAAAGGTAGGGTCAATGTTCCACAAAAACGAAAGCTTAAAGAAAAAAAACATTGGGGGCATTCTTACTGCGGCTAGCTTAGTAATATTTTCAGGGGGATTAGTCAGTTGCAACTTTGGCTTCGGAAACCCAGCAGAAGAACGCCAAGAACAACAAGAGCAATCTGACGATGATGAAAACGAAGGCAGCTACAGGGATCAGCGGGAAGACAGTGAAGATGAGGACGACGATAAAGATTAACTGAAAGCTAAAGTCACATCTGATCTGAATTAAAACGGTTGAGAAAAATCATGTTTGGTTATTGGTGATTGGTAATAGGTAATTGGTAACTGTAGTTTTATTCCTCATTACCCATTACCTATTACTCATTGCCGACCGAGAGTTAATTCACATTAGGCATAAGTTTGAAATAAGAAGTATAATTGTTCATTTTTTACCAATCATGCAAATACAAAGTATTTCTAATACTCTCATCGATACCCTACGCCAGCGACGGCAACGGCTAGCCCAATTGATAGATTTTCCTGCAATTCTTTGGTCAGGAAATAGTTGTCCGCGCAACTTTCCGGCGAATCTCTTTCCCTACCGTGCTAGCAGTCATTTCTTATACTTTGCCGGACTACCTTTACCAAATTCAGCAATTCGCTTAGAAGCAGGCAAGCTGGAATTATTCATGGATGATCCCGCACCTGGTAGCGCTCTCTGGCATGGCGAAATGCCAAAGCGTGAAGAAATTGCCGCGCAAATTGGAGCAGACGCTGCTTACCCAAGGGCAAAATTAGAGTCACAACTAGAAGGAGTAGCAACAATTGCCGTCCAAGATCCAGCCACTTGGACGCAACAGTCACAACTATTGAATAGATGGGTATTACCGCAAAATCAGCTCCAAGGAATCGATTTAGAATTAGCCAAAGCAATTGTCGAGTTGCGTCTCACCCACGATGAAGGAGCATTAGCCGAATTGCGAAAAGCTGCTGCTGTTACTGTCGAGGTACACAAAACTGGTATGGCAGCAACACCTAGCGCCAAGATAGAGGCAGAAGTACGTGCGGCCATGGAAAAAGTCATCATCGCCCACAATATGACTACTTCCTACAACAGCATTGTTACCGTTCACGGCGAAGTTCTGCATAACGAGCAGTATCACCACTCCCTCCAACCAGGCGACTTACTGCTTGCTGATGTCGGCGCAGAAACAGAGATGGGTTGGGCGGCGGATGTTACTCGCACTTGGCCTGTTAATGGTAAGTTTTCATCTACCCAGCGGGATATTTATGATGTAGTGCTGGCTGCTCATGATGCTTGCATTGCTAAGATACATCCTGGTGTTGAGTATCGGGATATTCATCTATTGGCGTGTACAGTTATGGCTGAGGGCTTGGTGGATTTAGGCATTTTGCGAGGAAACGCTGAAGATTTGGTAGAAAGGGATGTCCATTCGCTGTTTTTCCCTCATGGCATTGGTCATCTGCTAGGCTTGGATGTGCATGATATGGAAGATTTGGGAGACTTAGCCGGATATGAACAGGGACGCAAAAGGAGCGATCGCTTTGGCTTGAGCTATTTACGTTTAAATCGTCCTTTGCGGACAGGAATGTTAGTAACAATTGAGCCTGGTTTTTATCAAGTACCAGCAATTTTAAATGATGTGAAATTGTGTTCAAGATATCAGTACACAGTCAATTGGGAGCGCCTATCTCAGTTTGGCGATGTACGTGGTATTCGTATTGAAGATGATGTTTTAGTAACAGAAGAAGGTAGCGAAGTTTTAACAGCTGCCTTACCCACTGATGCTAGTGGTGTAGAGGAATTGGTTAATGGTTAACTACTATCTACTAACCACTAACTACTAACTACTAACCAATGTACAGACGTGCCATGGCACGTCTCTACAACCACTAACTACTAACCACTAACTACTAACAATTTTTCTGAATTTGACTTTTAACCCAGTTGCGAAATTCCTTTACTAAATCCAAGTAATCTTTCTCACCTACCTGTTTTAAAAACCGCGAAATTTCTTGAATAGGCAAAGTAGGAAATGCCAAACTATTTTCAACTACTATATATTTTTGATTTTGTAGAATATTAATACTGAAAGAGTTACCATCATATCGCCAGATTTCCGGTACACCTATATCGGCATACACTTCCAAGCGGTCTTCAGAACTGCTGGTAATATCAATTTCGACTACTAAATCTGGCGGTGGATCTTGTTGTAAATCTATTCTCTTTTTACCTTTAACCACGTTAAGGTTTGCAATGTAAAAACATTCATCTGGTTCAGCACCACTCAATTCTGGACGTTTGAAAGTAGTTGAACCAAGGGGATAAATTCTAATATCTAGTTCCTCAGCTATAGTTTCGACAAATCGACCCATTGTCTTTTTATATATTTCATGTTCGGGTGAGGGAACCATAATTTCTAGATTGCCATGATTGTAAGTAAGCCGTAGGCGTCGATTTGTACTGAGTTCATTTAACAAAGCTTCATAAGTTTGCCAACTGATACCTGATAAGTGGATGATTTCTTCTGGTTGGATGAGAGTGCTGCTAGTCATAGCAATAATAAAGTTTTTGCAACAGTAAGGCTGAGGTTATTTGCAACCACCGATGCATACAAATGATTGATAGGTATACATTTGTGTAATATGCAGAAAACCACTTTTACAGGAGTCTATACCTGTAGTTTAATTTTATAAAATTTGCTCGTCTAACTATCCTCATTAGTTATTAGTCTTTGGTCATTCTTAGAAACTTTTGACAAAGAACTAATGGGTTAAATAACACGAAATCCCAATTCCTTCTAGATGTCGAATGAGCTTAATCAATTGAAACATTAGTCATTATCTACAAAAAAGCGATCGCCCTACTCATCCTCAAATATTGCCCCTCGTAGCTTTAACTCCAACTCCATCTCCGCAGAAAGTCCTTTATTCCAGCCAAATAGAGCATTCTCCACTTTTGCTCCTTTGAAATTTACACCACTCAAATCAGCATTTCTAAGGTCAGCATCTTGAAGATTAGCATTTTCAAAATCTGCATTTCTCAATTCTTGACTCTTATGTTTCTGATTTAAAATTTTCCAAACTAAAAGCCATTTGCTATCTAGTTTTGTTGCCTGATTAATTTTGACACACCTCAAATTAGCTCCACTCAGATTAGCTCCACTCAAGTTGGCACCCTCTAAGTTAGCACCTTCCAAATTAGCATCGCTAAGATTGGCATTATTCAGGTTTACGCCAACTAGCTGAGTATTATTTAAATTGGCATTCTTCAAGTTTGCATTCTTCAACTTGGCATTACTCAGTTGAGCATTCTTGAGAATTGCGCAGCTAAGATTAGCATCGTTTAACTTAGCACAGCTCATATAAGCACAGCTAAAATTAGTATTCGCCAGTTGGGCATTGCTCAAGTTGGCATTCCATAGATAAACACTACTGAGATTTGCACTAGTAAGATTTGCATTTATTAACTGGGCATCACTAAGGTTAGCACTGTGGAGATTAACACCCACTAGCTGAGCTTTGCTCAAGTTGGCACTACTTAGGTTGACATCTTGAAGATTTGCATTGCTGAGATTAGCACCTACTAACTGGGTACTGCTGAGATTAGCACCTACTAACTGAGTATTCCAAAGTAGGGCATTGCTGAGATTGGCATCACTAAGGTTGGCATCGCTAAGGTTGGCATCGCTGAGGTTGGCATTACTGAGGTTAGCACCATTGAGGTAGACACTGCCAAGATTAGCACCCATTAGCTGGGCACCGCTTAACTCAGCAAGAATTAAGCTGATATTGCTCAAGCCTTGCTCTCCTACTCTCTGATTGAGAACTTTTTGAAGAATACTCCTGCTCACATCAATTTTTTTTGCTTTGTTAATTTCTGCATTCCTCAGATTGCCATTTTTAAGGAGCGGATCGGGTGATAAATTGTGAGCAAGAGAAGTCGATCGCTCTTGAGACTCATTTTTTAACCACTTCTGTTGATTCCAAACGACGAATACAATTGCTAAGCAAAAACTCAAACCCAGCACCAATGCTGACGGTTTGACATTAGTCAGCAGTAGGATAACTATAAGAACTAAGCCAACCAAAGCCATTTGCCCTAATGATGAAATCAGTTTAACCTTGGCTTCTTCACAGAAATCAATCTTTTTACGGTTGGCTACAGTCATGCACAATCCTCCATTGCCCTTCCTAAAACTCTACTAAAATCAATCCAAAAGCGATCTGTTATGCGAACTGCAAAAATCAGCCCAAGTATAGAAGTTAAAACTTAACTATATATACTTAAGCAGGTATCAAATTTCACAACAAAAGCTTGATGTTCCAAGTAAACATCAAAAAAATAGAGAAGCTTTTGCTAATCAATTACTCGATTCAAAAATAGTTAGGGCGAGCTTGTTGACTCGGAAATTCCCTAAGTTATCAAAAATTAAGAGGTAGACTTACGTCCCTGATAATATAGTATCATTTTTTACCAATGTACCTGGAATCTTCCAGATGTCAATAGGCAAAATTTTCTTAAACTATTCAATTATGTATTATAAATAACTAATTTTTGCATATTTTACTGAAACTAAATATAGTTATATACCTTTGCTGCTTGGTAAAATGACTTAGGGTAAATTAAAATATGGATTAATATGGCAATCTCATTTTCTTCATATTATTTTCTCGCTTAAATAAATAAGCACATAAAAGTTAATTTCCGACTCAATTTTAAGCAGGAAATATAATATTTTTATATGATATAGTAGCTAAGTATACATTGAAAAACTAAGTGTCTTTCAGATAGTTTTTGATATTTTATAGATAAACTTGCTTTTTTCAGAAATATTCAAAAATCTATATTCAGCTAGTCAAAGACGGTAATCGCCATTGCGGCACGTAGTTATCCCGTCGCAACAGTCGGGATAAAAACTACTAAGCTGGTAAATAACGCCTTTATATTCTGCCAAAATTCTCATCTGTTACGAGAAGTTGCCCTAAGGGCGTCTACATATATACGTGTCTGATGACATTTTCGCTAGCTAATCACCTGTAACCAAATTAATTATCTATGTTCGATGCACTTGCTGACCGTTTAGAAGCTGCCTGGAAAAAACTGCGGGGACAGGATAAAATTTCCCAATCCAATATTCAAGATGCTTTGCGGGAAGTCCGCCGTGCCCTGTTGGAAGCAGATGCAAACCTCCAGGTAGTCAAAGAATTTATTAGCGAAATTGAAACTAAGGCACAAGGAGCCGAGGTAATCGCTGGCGTACGTCCTGACCAACAGTTCATCAAAATTGTTTACGATGAGTTGGTGCAGGTCATGGGGGAAACTAATGTACCCCTAGCGCAAGCCCAAGATCAACCCACGATTGTGTTAATGGCAGGTTTGCAGGGGACAGGAAAAACCACTGCTACTGCTAAGTTGGCTTTACATTTACGGAAATTAGAACGCAGCTGCTTGATGGTGGCAACAGATGTATATCGCCCAGCAGCTATTGAGCAACTCGTAACACTGGGTAAGCAAATCGAGGTACCAGTTTTTGAAATGGGAAGCGATGCCGATCCGGTGGAAATTGCGCGACAGGGTGTAGAGCGCGGCAGAGCAGAAGGTGTTGACACTGTAATTATTGACACTGCCGGTCGCCTGCAAATTGACGCAGAGATGATGGCGGAGTTAGCCCGCATCAAAGAAGCCGTTCAACCCCACGAAACTCTCTTGGTGGTGGACGCGATGACTGGTCAAGAAGCAGCAAATCTTACCCGTACCTTCCACGAACAGATTGGTATTACTGGTGCAATTCTCACCAAACTGGACGGTGATAGCCGTGGAGGGGCAGCACTGTCAGTGCGACGGATTTCGGGAGCGCCGATTAAGTTTGTTGGTGTTGGCGAGAAAGTTGAAGCCCTGCAACCGTTTTATCCCGATCGCATGGCATCGCGAATTTTGGGTATGGGCGATGTCCTTACCTTAGTAGAAAAAGCCCAGGAAGAAATTGACTTGGCTGATGCCGAGAAAATGCAAGAGAAAATCTTGACGGCGAAGTTCGACTTCACCGACTTTCTCAAGCAGCTACGCTTGTTGAAAAACATGGGTTCCCTAGGAGGCATCATCAAGATGATTCCAGGGATGAACAAGCTCACGAATGACCAGTTGCAGCAAGGCGAAACCCAGCTCAAGCGCTGCGAAGCGATGATTAATTCCATGACTCCAGCAGAACGCAAAAATCCAGATTTATTGGCTAGTTCGCCCAGTCGGCGACGGCGGATTGCTACTGGGAGCGGTTACAAAGAGGCGGATGTCAGTAAACTGGTAAGTGACTTCCAAAAAATGCGTACTCTTATGCAGCAAATGGGTCAAGGTAGCTTTCCTGGGATGCCGGGAATGTTTGGTGGTGGTATGGGTAGCCCCTACGCAGCAGCAGGAAATCGTCCCGCTCCTCCTGGATGGAGGGGTTATAGTGGCGGCACCGGTGCAAAAAAGAAGCCCAAGAAGGACAAAAAGAAGAAAGGTTTCGGTACGCTGTAGTCAATGGTCAATAGTCATTAGTCATTGGTCATTAGTTTTTGACCAAGGACTAATGACAAAGGACAAATGACTATTGACCAATAGCAGTTCAGCCTGTGTAAGTGCTAAAATTAGCATTTTAGCATTGCAAGTTGCGATCCTCTTGATCAAGAAGATCTGACACAAACTCAGGGACAGTTACTTGACTTGGCATAATGCCGTCGCGATTGTCCCTTCAGAAGCACCAAGTAAAGGTGGCTTCCACATTAACTAGCTGCAAACTCGTTGCTAACAATAGGAGAATAGTCTCTAAACCATGATTAAATTGCGCTTGAAGCGATACGGTAAAAAGCGGGAAGCGAGTTATCGCATAGTCGCTATCAACAGCCTCGCTCGCCGCGATGGTCGTCCCCTAGAGGAACTAGGATTTTACAATCCCAGAACTGATGAAGTGCGACTGGATGTTCCCGGCATCGTCAAGCGACTACAGCAAGGTGCTCAACCAACTGACACCGTGCGTCGCATTTTAGAAAAAGAAAATGTCTTTGAACAGGTCAGTGCAAAAGCCGCTTCCTAAGCTCGGAACAAAATCCCCAGCAGTAAGTCCTGACTACGTTGGGCTAGTACGGTTCTTGATCCAACCGTTTTTAGAATCGCCACAGTCCTTGAGCGTCGATTGTGAAATGTATCACACCCACAAGCGGGTTTGGATTCGCATCGCTTTTGATAGCACAGATAAAGGGAAAGTGTTTGGTCGGGGAGGACGCAACATCCAGGCGATTCGCACAGTCATTGCTGCTGCTGCTGATGCTGCTGGTCACTCAGTATACCTAGATATCTACGGCAGTAATGGTGTTGGTCGGGAGGGTGTTTCTTTTGATGAAGAGGGAGAAGAGCGATTACCGCCGCCCAAACCAAAAGAACGACGCGGTAACGGAAGCCGCCCTATTGTTAAATCCCGTTCACGCTAAGTTTAACAAAATCGGCGTAAGTCCCTAGCTATACAAATGTTAGGTGGGGAGAGACGCCGGACGACGACGAAAATACCCCTTTCAAGGGGTGTTTGAGGAGTCGTCAACCGCTGAACTTGGCAGCCTGTCAATCCAATCTTAAACTAATAGCGTCATTGTCTTCTCCTTGCTAGACGGGGTATTATTCGGTTGTTACTACAACCACAGTCCGCGAAAGCCAAGCGGCACGAACAAAAATCAATATCTGCCTGTGGAAAACGCGCGACTGCCAGTGGACGCTTTGTAAAAGCTTATACCGTAATCAGTACGGACTTCCACAGAAGGCAAAGCGGTTGAAACTGAAAGCCCCAACCAGCCCTTACGGGTATGGTTGCGGGTACTTTACTTGACTCAGATAATCTCTGTAAGGAGGTGAAACTAGGGAGTGGCTGAAGTCCGTTTGGGTGAAAATGAGTCTATTGACTCGGCACTAAGACGTTTTAAAAAGAAAATTCAAAAAGCTGGGATTTTATCCGAAGTCAAGCGCCGGGAAAGATATGAGAAACCCAGTCTGCGCCGCAAGCGCAAAGCGGAAAGCGTACGTAAAGGCGGTCGCTTCTAAATGAGGAAAATATCTTTGGTTAAAGTAATTAACCAAAGCCATGTGTGCAACTCAGGGTTTGAAAGCAGTTGTAAAACAAACCTAGCAAAGTAGAGACGTGTAAGCTTTGCTTCGATCTAAGAGGCTGCTCGCGCCTCTACATTTTTATCCGTAATTATTATCTCAGAGGTTATCTGGAAAATTTTACATCAAACACTATGGCAGATGCCTTGAAAATTGAACTGCCGAATATCACAAGCGCGATCGCTCTGGCAGGACAAAGGGAAGAAAATCTTAAAATCCTCTCCAGGCAGACAGGAGCTACACTAGTACTGCGTGGACAAGAATTACACATTTCCGGTACGGTAAAACAAATTGACTTGGCTTGTCGATTAGTGCGATCGCTCGAAGACCTCTGGAGCAAAGGTAATATCGTCTCTAGCGCTGATATTCTCACAGCCCGCCAAGCCCTCGATACTCATCGGGAAGATGAATTGCAAGACTTGCAGCGAGATGTCCTCGCCAAAACTCGCCGAGGCGAAGAAGTCCGCGCCAAAACTTTTCGGCAAAAACAGTATATCCAAGCTCTACGCAAGCAAGACATGATTTTTTGTGTCGGGCCTGCTGGAACTGGCAAAACTTTCTTGGCGGTAGTTGTAGCCGTACAGGCACTCCTGGCTAATCAATATGAAAAGCTGATTTTAACTCGTCCTGCGGTTGAAGCAGGTGAAAGACTCGGTTTTTTGCCAGGAGACTTGCAACAGAAAGTTAATCCCTATCTTCGTCCTCTCTACGATGCCATTAATGAATTCATCGATCCAGAAAAAGTACCATCATTGATGGAAAGAGGTGTGATTGAAGTTGCTCCTTTAGCTTACATGCGGGGACGTACGCTGAATAACGCTTTTGTGATTGTGGATGAAGCCCAAAATACGACACCATCCCAGATGAAAATGGTCTTAACTCGCTTGGGTTTCAATTCTCGCATGGTAGTAACGGGTGATATGACCCAAACTGATTTGGCATCACACCAAGAATCTGGATTAGCAGTAGCCATACAGATTTTAAAACACGTTGAAGGAATTACTTTTTGCGAATTCACTCAAAAAGATGTCGTGCGCCATCCCCTAGTTCAGCGTATTGTTAATGCATATGAACAATATGAAAAATAGTGATTGGTTAGTGGTTGGGAGTTAGTAGTTAGTAGTAAAAATACCAACTACTAACTACTAACTACTAACTAATGACAAATGACAAATGACAAAGGACAAAGGACAAATGACCAAAACATTAAAAGAATTTTTGGAAGCTTGCGAAACTTTAGGAACTTTGCGTTTGATTGTGACTAGCAGCGCTGCTGTATTAGAAGCACGCGGTAAGGTGGAAAAGCTGTTTTATGCGGAATTGCCTAAAGGTAAATACGCAAATATGCACACGGAAGGTTTTGAATTTCACTTGAATATGGACAAAATAACTCAGGTGAAATTTGAAACGGGTGAAGCAAAGCGAGGTAACTTTACCACCTATGCCATCCGGTTTTTGGATGATAAACAGGAGTCAGCTTTAAGTTTGTTTTTACAGTGGGGTAAGCCGGGTGAATATGAACCTGGACAAGTAGAGGCTTGGCGCACTCTGCGGGATAAATATGGAGAAATTTGGCAGCCTGCACCTTTGGCAGAAATTGTTTAATGGTTGGTAGTTAGTGGTTAGTAGTTAGTAGTAAGGGACAAAAGACAACCAAAAACTAACAACTAACTACTCACTTATCTAAACTGGTAAACTCAAATACATCATAATCGCTTACGTACAGTAGCGATCGCGCTAATTTTATGTGTAATAAATATTATTAATATAGCAATGCGATTTGATTTGGAGAACTTACTCGTGAATTTGATTTGAATCGCGGTAGTGCAGGGTATGCGGAGAATGCACCCTGTAATCAATTTTTGCTAAACGCAGACAGGAGTTTGTTTCAACGCGCCAAATCATTTAAATCAATGGCATGTACGATGTGGAGGAGTTCACATAGAGCGTGCACCGGTAGCAATTAAGCGTCTAAACAAACCTTGAGTCCAACCAGTTTCTCCAAGAACAGCATCTGAAGATACCTCTACGTAAGCTTGCTCAATAAAAGCCAAGTCAATCATGCAGATGCGACTGAGAGCATCTTTGAGAGCTTGGCTTTTACCATCTACTTGTAGGCGCTTTTCTACTTGATGGATCACCGTCGCCATTGCTGGAACAACATGCTGAGGCCCAATGCCAATGCGGACGTGAACTAAACCGATTTTCCAACGGCGATCGGCGTAGGCTTGTCCCCAGTCATCCATACCTGTGAACATTTCGTGGAACCATTGAATAAAGGTTTCCCGCAGGCGATGTATACGCCCGTTTCCGTCATTCAAAATAGCATTCATTTCTGCATCACGTCCCAGGTATGCATAAAAGTGGTCAGCCATCTCTGGAGCAATTTGTAAACCCCAATCTGCTTGAGATTTCAGTATGGCTTTGTCTTCATCTGTCAAGCACACACGCTTTTCCAGTGTGGACATAAAAGCAACTGTGTCTAAAATCATAATTAGCTTCTCCACAAGATGAACTAAAACAAAACATCGAGATTATGGTCAGGCAGTTTTTGAGAACTCATGAAATTTTTACGTTAAATTTCGGTTAAGCTTGAGTAATCTTAATACGCCTGAATTGGAATTTGACAGGGAAAATATGTAAAACCAACGATCCAGAAATCTGTGTAGAGACTGTTTTTATCTCCACTCAAGCTAACAGAGGTGAAATTCTAGAAACAGCGCGCTTAATTTCTAGAAACAGTAAGCCTTGTTTGACTTCCGCACTAGCGAGTACCAATAAAACTGCATCGGCACCACAGCCAACTAACACCCCATAGCCTTTCTCTCCTTCAACAACGATACGCTCTACATTACCGCGAGCCAGTTCACGACCGATGCGTTCGCCCAGTGACAGCATAGATGCAGACATGGCGGCTGTACGTTCTTCATCCATTCCACCCGGCAACACAGAGGCTAAAGCCAAGCCATCCGGACTAACTAAAGCTGCACCTTGAACCTCTGAGGTTCCTGACACAAAGTTTTGCAGTTCGTCTTGCAGCATCGAGACATTAATCACGAATTTTTCCTCCACAATTGTTAATACAGATGTTTGAGTTGTCTTAGCAGTTGTTAGTAACTGTGAATTTACCGTAACTACTGGTAAAGATTGTGCCGAATTTTCCGCAATCGGCGGTACGGGTAAATGTGTTGTATGTGACAAATTTGATGTTTTTTCTGGTACAGGATATTTCTGAAATATCCCAGTCAAGAATTTGAGAAGATAGCCCAGAGGCATAGTGGTTAAACAGCAAGATATAACAGTGTAATGGCCATCACATCTTATACGGTCATAAACTGACTCCAAGACTTGAGACAAATCAATAAAGGTAACAAGGAAAATTCAGAATAACAGGATAAAAATTAAAGTTCTACGTGTTTTTTATTTGACAACTAGCATAAGAGTTTTTGTCAAACAAGATAACTCTAGTTATTCGGTGAAATATTGGTAATATCTGGCAAATTCTTCAACCAACGCAATTAGACTTTCTTTTACGGAAGCAGACTCAGTAGCATTTACAGACATCATCGGTGGTTTGGTACTTTCCTCTGATAGTCCCAAAGCCAGTGCTACATCTTCTATCTGCCAAGCATCAGGGCAATCAGTATGAGTTAGCCCAATTAGATACGGTATTTTAACTCGATGCTTCATGAACTGAAGAATTTTCCGACCATAGCGCACTTGTTCCGGACGGTGTGCATCTATCAGCAAAATATAGGCATGGGCTTTTTGAATTAATATGTCCCACATAAAATCAAATCGCATCTGTCCGGGCGTACCATAAAGGTGTAGTGATTGATTTGGTGCAATTGTCAACCGACCAAAGTCCAATGCAACTGTGGTTTTCTCTTTCAAAAGTGCAATTTCATCAGTTGCTTTTCTATCAGTATCTACCGTTTCGATTTCACTGATAGTACGAATGAAGCTTGTTTTGCCTGCGCCTACGCCGCCAGTAACTACAATGCGTAGGATTTCCATCAATTATTACTCCTTAAAAACCCAACTAAATTTTGCAATAATGAAGTACTTATTTTGGATCTTTCTAGTTCTTGAGATTTTTCTTTACCAAAACCAGATGAATTTACCATCTTTAAATCTAGAGGGTAATTATTTAGTTCTAGGGTAGATGTCACTGGAGAAATTTCTTCTATTAAACAAGCTAACATCAGCCGAAAAGCTGCTTGCTGAACTAAAGCTATAGGCTGATGGAGTTGATGTGCGATCGCGCTGAGAGGAACACTACCATTGGCAAATTCCCAGACTTGCCATTCCAAAGCATGTAGACGAATTTGTGGTTTGCTTTGGCTAATGCTACGTATAGCAGAATTCACATCCGGGAGTGCATCAGCCAAGGCTTCCCAGTTTTTTAGAGTTCTTAAAGCCATCAGACTGACTTCTATTGCCCTCAAACTTAATCCTGTCATTTCTTTCCCAAGCAGGGGTGCTTTGCTATCAAGTTTAAATACACCTTTTTGAATTTCAAATAATTGTCGAATCTGGTGTAGTTGGCTAGCAAATAATAAGTTTAATTGCTCAGTATTTAGCACTCCTTGCGTTTTTAAATACAAACCAAAGGGTGTTGCTGTTGGCAGGAACTGACTATACTTTTCTAAAACTTGCTGATTTGCCCAACCTCGTTGCGTAATTTTATAGATTAAACCCTGACCATTTAAGCGATTTGCCGCCGCAACTACACACCCCTGTCGAAACCAAATGTAATAATACTGCGATTTAGAACTAGGAGCATTAATATCTGGTAAAGTACACACTGTTAAACAACCAGACTTTCTTCCTTGGTCAATCAGTTGAAACAATTCAGCTAAAGAAAAATTAGTAAAAGAACTCGATAGGCTCATTAGTTCATCTATTAATCATAAACACACCAATCAATCAGATGACACCCTAATAACTAATAAAATATTTCAGTCATTTAAAACTGAATACTCTGACAAAAAGCGTTTAGCCTAAAGCTTTTAGCTTAATAGAAGCCCGCAAGGTAGCTTCAGATACGATACTTTAATTTGGGAAATGATTCATGACATCCCATCCTAACAACCTTGTACTACCATTCAAGATTTACACTTGCTTTTTTCAAAATAATTTACGCTTTAACTACCACAGCATTAAAAGCATAAATAAAGATTTCAGTTATTAGAATAAGTAATTTTACTAATGAAATCATTTTATTTTGGTATTTTTTAAGTAATAACACTAGAACTTATATTTAGCAAGTATGATTAATTACTTTTATTTCAAGTACGATCTTAGTTTTAATTATGGTAACTAATCTAACAGTTAGCAAAAAAGCAGTTATTGACATCACTTGAGGCGAAAAACCCAGAAAATACATAGCTTTAAGGAAGTTATGAGTATTTTTGTATATTGAACCTGTTTAAGCAGGAAAATGAATTTTGAAGATTACTTTGCTTTCAGTCTTTTTAAAGAAGGTTAGTGTTTTTGTTGAGTTTATTACTGTAAGAGTTAAATTTAGTAACAAAAAAGCAACACAATTTCTAAAGTGCGTGAGCTTTTAATCAAATAAAGTTTACATTTTGAAAAAAATACTGCTTAATACTTGTCTATGAAGCTAATTTGCAGTTTTTGCTTGATTGTTTTATTCCTGCTGTGGAGTACAGAAGCAATGGCGGGAGAATTGGCTGAGCGTTTAGATAATTTTCCTGAGTGGAAAAAAATAACCTTAGCGCAACCAGCTATAGGAGATTTAGCTTATCCTGACTGGATGGCGGGTAATTGGCAGGTTGTAAGCACGCTTGTGGATTTGGTTGCTCCTTTGGCTCCTGAGATTGTCACACCTGGATTTGAGGGTAATCGTCAATATCTTAACCAGCCTCTTAGCTTTCAGGTGCAGTTTGTGGAGGAGAAAAAGCCTGTTTCTGGGTTAAAAATAAACTCTCGCCAAGATACCAAACCAACAATAGTAGCGGATAGAGCGTTTAATGGCTTAAATTTGGCACGTGCCTATTTAGGTGACACAGATGTATTATCAGTCAAAGTAGATCCAGATTCTCCCAATCGTCAGATTACCTTACTACGTCATGAACGCCAACTAGTTTCTATTGTTTCTGCACGCGCTACAGAAACTACATCTGATGGTAAATTTATTGCTACAGAAGTTTTTCAACAACTATTTAAAGGTGGTGGGCGTGCTTATTTTAATACAGTAGAGTCTACAACCGCCTACCGCAAATTATCTACACCTAATCCAGCCATAGAAGCAGATCAAGTCACTGCTGTCTACCTTTCACCACAAGATCCAGATTACTTTAAAGCTGGCTCTCATCCAGTTGCTCTTTATCGATATCGCTTGGAATTTTTTCCTATTAGTCAAGAGTCAAGAGTCAAGAGTCAATAGTTAGTGGTTAGTAGTTAGTGGTTGGTTGTTGGTTGCTAATTATTTCCAATTCCCAATGCCCAATGCCCAATGCCCAATTCCCGATGCCCACTCTCCTCATCTCCCCATTACCTCTTCCCAAAGGATGATTTGCTTGTTTGCCTCTTGACTGCAATGTAGTATAGATGTAGTATAATACTTCCGGAGCTACAGGCTCATGCTCTTGGACAGTGTGCATCATGGCAAACTTTCGAGATATTCTCAATTACTTTCGTCCTTACTGGGGGCTGAGTATCTTTAGTATTGCAGCAACCAGTTTTTACGAGATTATCGATTTGATTGTACCTTATGCGATCGGGCAAATTTTGAATATTTTGTCTGGTCAACCGTTAGACAAACCACTTGCAGGAGCGATCGCCACAATCGCAGACATTATTAATTACCCAGTGAATAAGCTTCTCTCTTTAGGAGTATTGCTGGGTTTGATTTTTCTTGTCACGGTGGTAAGAGCGCCAACACAACCTTGGTTAACTAGTTGGTTTCACTGGGATATTGCCTTAAGGGCACGTCGAGATCAGCATGAAAAAGCGATTGAGAAAATTCTGACCCTACCACTGGAATTTTATGACGAAAATAACCCTGGACGGATTGCCGGACGAATAGCTAGAGGAGTTGCCAACCACACTTGGACTTATCCTGAAATAGCCGGACAAATGATTCCTAAACTGTTCCGGGTGTTGGGAATTTTTGTGTTTATCTGGTTTGTAGAGTGGCGGATAGCAATTTTATATCTGATTTCCTTTGTCGTTATCCTTGGCTTTACCTTGAAAAAGTTAAAGCGGCTTATTTGGCACGATAACCGCTTGGATAAATACTCGGAAAACACTGAAAGCCGTACTTCTGAAATCATCAGCAACATCAAAACAGTCAAAGCATTTGCGACAGAAGCAAAAGAATTGCAGCGGCAAAAAGTACGTTTGGGACGGGAACTAACCGTAGTGGATTATCGCATCCACAAAGGTTATGTCAAGCTGCAAACCTGGCAAAGAACTGTAGTTCAGTTTTGCGTGTTTGCAATTTTGGGTTTGACGCTAGTGGCGACAATCAATGGGAGGATTTCTCTTGGTCACTTTATCATGACGTTAACTCTTTCCAGTATGGCTTATGCCGAGTTGGAGCCTATCGGCGTCCTAGCGGAGATTTTTGCCCGTCGCTACAGTTCAATGGTGCGGTTCCACGAATTTCTCAAAGAACGATCTGGAGTTGATTCAGTTGGTCTTTTGGAAGAAAGACAACAGCCAGAATCTCCTTATAAATTTACAGGAAAGGTAGAATTTTCGCACATTGGTTTTGGCTACGAACCGAAGCGTCAAGTTCTACATGATATCAATCTCTTGATTGAACCATATCAAACAGTGGCGCTAGTTGGGCGATCGGGTTCGGGTAAATCTACCTTAGTAAAGCTGCTGTTGCGATATTTTGAACCTAATGAAGGTCAAATTCTCATTGATGGTCAAGATATTCGCACTCTGGATGTGGGAGGTTATCGACGCAGGCTGGCAATAGTTCACCAAGAAGTAGATGTTTTTAACGGTACTGTCTTGGATAATCTCAAGTATGGCAGACCAGATGCCACCTTTGAGCAAGTTGAAGAAGCTTGTAGAATCGCCAGACTTGATGAAGTCGTCCAGCATCTACCTAAAGGTTACTACACAGTAGTAGGAGAGAGGGGTGTAAGGTTGTCTGGTGGACAGAGACAACGCTTGGGAATTGCTAGGGCGTTGCTAGTTGAACCAGACGTGCTGATTTTTGACGAAGCTACTTCTAGCCTAGACTACGAATCTGAGCGTTCAATTCAACTGGCAATGCGATCGCTCCAAGGAACCCGCACTACAATTGTGATTGCTCACCGCCTGAGTACAGTCCGGGAAGCAGACAAAATTGTGGTTCTAGATCAAGGCAAAGTTGTAGAAGTCGGTAATCACGAAGAACTTTTGCGTAGTGAGGGAATTTACCATCGCTTGCACGCGCTGCAAGAGACTGGGGAATTGTTAAGTTAGTGGTTGGTGGTTAGTGGTTGGTGGTTAGTGGTTAGTGGTTAGTGGTT